>CAZFUH010000010.1:0-25610 GCA_964522235.1 uncultured Rhodanobacteraceae bacterium | reverse complement strand
GAGAGCGGATTGGGGGGCTCTGAAAGTACCTCCAAGAGCGAAACACTACACTAGCTCGGCGACCGGGTTTGGACCTGGAATTGCCCCGGCTCCGGGTCCGGTGGACGTTCGCGCGGGGCTGAGTTGATGGCCTGGCGCAGAACGATTCGCCGGTTGTTGTTCTGGGGGTTGAGCGGGACCTTGATCAGTCTGGCCGTGCTGCTGGCCCTGGTGCAGCTGGCGTTGCCATGGTGGGCGTCGAATCCCGATCGGGTCGCGCGCCTGTTGTCTTCCCGCCTGGGCAGTCCGGTCGAGATCCAGTCGGCACGACCGTACTGGCGAGCCGGCGGGCCGGTGATCGAGTTGTACGGCGTTCGTTTCGGCGTCGAGGGCAGTACCGAGACCGCTACGATCGAACGTGCATCGTGGACGATCGATTTCGCCGGGCTGGTGCGCAGTGGCCGCGCCTTCAGTGAATTCAGCATTCATGGCCTGGATCTGACCGTCGCTCGCAACGACGACGGCGCCTGGCAGGTACTGGGCCTGCCGGAATTGCTGACTGGCGGCGACAGGCAGCCTCTGACGCAGTCGCTGCGTGCGTTGCCGGCGCTTTCGCTGCGCGATAGTCGACTGGTACTGCGCGAGTCCAGCCGTCGACCGGAACGGGTCTTCCTGCTGCGCGAACTGCGCCGGTTCGGTGCCGGAACCGGCACGCATTGGCGCGGCCGTGTTGCCTTGGACGAAGTCGAAGGTCAGGGCGATCCGGGCCAGTTGCTGCTGGCACTGGATCTGGGCAGCGGCCGGGTCGACCGGCTGTACGTGTCCGGTGAAGCCCTGGACTTGGCGGCTTGGGTCGGCCGCCTGCATCCGCTGGCCTCACAGGCGCGAAGCGGGCGTGTTGATGTCCAGACCTGGATCGGCTTCGATCATGCCGGTATCCACGATGTCCAGCTTGAATGGCGCCAGAGCGAGTCCACCTGGCTGCTTGAAAGTGACAACGGCGACCGCGATGGCGAATCTGCGCCGGTGCTGCTGCCGGCCTTGGAACTGGCCGCACGCTGGCAGCGTGACGGTGACATCGACCGTCTGATGGTTGACGAGTTGCGCATCGCCGGTGCCGACGCTGGCCGCGTGATCGGGCGATTCGACCAAGGCGAGGGGGCCTGGCTGCGCGTCAGTGACCTGGAACTGTCAGCCTTTGCGCGGTTTGCGACGATCACCGGCCGATTGCCATCGGGGATTCGGCAATGGTTGGAGCGGGCGCAACCGCGCGGGCGGCTGGCCGAACTGGATCTGTTCCTGAGCGCAAAAGGCCGGCCAATACGGCTGGCCGCGCACCTGGACGCCTTTGCCGTCGATGCCGGTGCCGGCATGCCCGGTGTGCACGGATTGGGGTTGCGTCTGCGTGCTGATCGTGACGGTTTGGTGTTGTGGCCGACGACCGGCGAGATCGAGCTCGACTACCCGGGCGTGTTTGCGGCACCGGTCCGGATCCGTCCCGAGTCGGGCGCGCTAGCCGCCTGGCACGATCCGGAGTTCGATGCCTGGTGGCTGGCCCTGGATCAGCTCGCCTTGGCGGGTGACGGCTACCAGGCCAAGCTCGCAGGCGAGCTGCGCTGGCGCCCGGGTGAGCCGCTGTTTCTGGACCTTGGTGCGCATGTTCACGACAGCGAGGCGGAAGCCCTGCAGGCGTTTCTGCCGATCAACCGTATTCCCAATACTTCGCGTTGGTTGAATCAGTCCATGCGTGGTGGTCGGGTGTCGAGCGGCGACGTCTGGGTTCGAGGCCATGCCAGCGATTTTCCGTTTACCGATCACAGCGGCCATCTCGAAGCCCGGGTCGAGGTCGAACAGGCAGGATTGCGTTTCCATCCGGACTGGCCACCGTTGACCGAGCTCGGAGCTGAGTTGATCTTCGTCAACAACTCGATGCAGATCGTCGCCAGGCGCGCCAACGTCGCCGGCATCGCCATCGCCGCCAGCAGGGCCGAAGTCGACAATACCCAGCAACCGGTGATGCGCTTGCGGGCCGGCGCCCGCGCCAGCGGCGAACAAATGCTCGCCCTGATTGCCGCCAGTCCGATGCAGGGCTGGTTTGGTGAACACTTGCAGGGAATGGCATTGCACGGGCGGCCACGGGTAGCGGTCGACATGGTTCTGCCGCTCCGAAAAGACCTCGGCGAGATCACGGTGGATGGGCGTCTGGAGTTCTCCGGCGAGCGCTTTACCGATTCGCGCTGGAATCTCGACTTCGATGCTCTCGAAGGGGTGATGCGTTTCGATCGCGGCGGACTGAGCATCGACGATCTCGGCGCGCGCCTGGCGGGAGAACCGGCGCGCCTGGAGCTGCGTATCGGTTCGCGTACGCGGGAACCATTGCGCCTGCTCGAAGGCCGTCTGCATGGCTGGCTCAGCGCCGACGCCATCTTCGGCGGGATCGAGGCACTGGCGCCGGTGCTGCCGCGCACTCGCGGCCGGGCGAACTGGCAGGTCGAAGTCGATGTGCCACGGGCGGCGAGCGACGTCGCCGGTCGAATTCGCGTTGAAAGCGATCTGCGCGGGATCGCCCTGGCGCTTCCGGCGCCACTGACCAAGAGCGTCGATTCATTGCTGCCGCTGCACTTGCAGGCCGGCACCACCACCGGCGCCCAGCCGCTGATCATGCGTCTGGGGCAGGTGCTGAGCGCGCAGGCCAGATTGCCGGCAGGCGACCAGCCATTCGCCGGTAGCGTGGCCCTGGGCGGGGCCAGTCCGGAACAACTGCCTGCGCGCGGGCTTGTGATCACCGGTCAGGTACCGGCATTGGATCTCAGTGGTTGGTTGAGTCTTGGCTGGCACCCTGGCGGCACCGCAGTCGATGCCGGCGCGTGGCCCCGGGTGCTGTTGCGCGCCGGCGAACTGGGCGTTTTTGGACGGCGTTTTCGCGAGGTCGACCTGCAGGTGCGACCGGGCCAAGGCGAGGTCGAGGTACAACTGCGCGGGCCGCAGATCCAGGGTCAGGTACAGTGGCCTCTGAGCGCTGGTGAACCGGTGCGCGGTCGTTTCCAGCGCCTGCATCTGCCCGGTTCCGACGAACAGGCGCTTGGCGATGGCTTGGCGCCGACGTCGATGCCGGGTCTGGATGTCGAAGCTGACGATCTGCGCGTTGGCGACAGTCGCCTCGGCAGTGCCCGGCTGTCGGCGCGGGTTGCTGGCGATCAATATCGGATCGACACCTTCGCTACCCGCAGCCCGGCGTTCGAAATGGACGCCAGCGGCGACTGGCAGCGACTGCCGGACGGAGACCGTTCCCGACTCCGTGTGCAACTTCGCGCGGACGATCTCGGCGCCATGCTGGAGAGTTTCGGTTTCGCGGCCCTGGTTCGGGGCGGCCGAACGGTCGCCGGAATCGAAGGTCACTGGGCCGGTTCTCCAGCGGCCTTCGCGCTCGAAAACATCGATGGTCGTCTGGACCTGGACGTCGGTGCCGGCCGCATCGTCGATGTCGATCCTGGTGTCGGTCGACTGTTCGGTCTGCTCAATCTGCGAGAGATTCCGCGCCGGCTGATTCTGGATTTCCGCGATTTCTTCAGCCAGGGTTTGCGCTTCAATTCGATCGTCGGCAGTTTCCGACTGGATGTCGGCGATGCCTGGACCGAAGATCTGGTGCTGCGCTCGTCGTCGGCCGATATCCTGACCACCGGTCGCACCGGTCTGGCCGCGCGCGACTATGATCAGGTGATCGAGGTCACGCCGCGACTGGGTGGCACCCTGCCGGTGGTCGGCGCGATTGCCGGCGGTCCCGCCGGTGCTGCCGCCGGACTGGTGATGCAGGGCCTGCTGCGAATCGACGAGGCGAGCCGAACCATCTATCACGTAACCGGTTCCTGGGATGATCCGGAGATCATCAAGCAGGAGCCGGAACCGGAGCCGCCACGGCGCCGGTCCGCTACCCGGAACAATTGAAGGAGTCCGACCGATGTCACAGACCACCACAATGCTCGATTTGGCCGAACACGCGCTGCTGGCGCCGGGCGGATTGTCGAGCCGGGATCTGGAAAGCGTTTTCGCGACCGTGATGGGTCCGGGCATCGACGCTGCCGACTTGTACTTTCAGCGCAGCCGCAGTGAGCATTGGGCGCTCGAAGACGGTATCGTCAAGAGCGGCACGCATTCGATCGAGCAGGGTGTCGGCGTACGTGCGATCAGTGGCGAGAAGACCGGCTTCGCGTACTCCGATGAAATCGAGCTGCCGGCCCTGGTCGAGGCCGGCAAAGCCGCGCGGGCAATCGCGCGCGTCGGTCAGCGCCAACCCGGTCAGGCCCTGCGGATCAGCGGCGGTCGAGCGCTTTACACGCCATCGGATCCGGTCGACAGCCTCGACAACGAGGCCAAGGTGCGCTTGCTGCGCGAAGTCGATGCCTATGCCCGATCGCTCGATCCGCGCGTCAGTCAGGTCATCGTCAGTCTCGCCGGCAGCCTGGACACGATCCTGGTGGCCGCTGCCGACGGCACGCTGGCTGCTGACGTCCGGCCGTTGGTCCGCTGCAATGTTCAGGTCATCGTCGAAGCCGACGGTCGTCGCGAACAGGGCAGTGCAGGCGGCGGCGGCCGTCACGACTACCGTCGGCTGATCGAGCAGGAGCTGCCGTTCGCATTTGCCCGCGAAGCGGTGCGTTCGGCCCTGGTCAACCTCGATGCCGTCGACGCGCCGGCGGGCGAGATGGTGGTCGTGCTCGGGCCGGGCTGGCCTGGTGTGCTTCTGCACGAGGCCATCGGTCACGGGCTTGAAGGCGACTTCAATCGCAAAGGGACCTCGGCTTTTGCCGGTCGCATCGGCCAGCGTGTCGCATCGACCTTGTGCACCATCGTCGACGACGGCACCCTGGAGGGTCGGCGCGGCTCGCTGAACATCGACGACGAGGGCACGCCCAGCCAATGCACAACCCTGATCGAGAACGGCGTGCTGGCCGGTTTCATGCAGGACAAGCTCAATGCCCGCCTGATGGCGATGGCTGCGACCGGCAACGGTCGTCGCGAGTCGTTCGCGCACCTGCCGATGCCACGCATGACCAATACCTATATGCGTGCCGGCAACAGTGATCCCGGCGAGATTCTGGCTTCGGTGAAACGCGGCCTGTACGCGGTCAACTTCGGCGGCGGTCAGGTCGACATCACCTCGGGCAAGTTCGTGTTTTCAGCGTCCGAGGCCTATCTGATCGAGAACGGCAAGATTACCGCGCCCGTCAAGGGTGCGACCCTGATCGGCAATGGTCCGGATGCACTGACCCGGGTCAGCATGGTCGGCAATGACCTCAAGCTCGACACCGGCGTCGGTGTCTGCGGCAAGGAGGGGCAGGGCGTACCGGTCGGCGTCGGTCAGCCAACGCTGCGCATCGATGCACTGACCGTCGGTGGCACGCAGGCTTGAGTGTCGGCGCATCCGTCCGGCTTCGTTGCTGCCAACTGAGTGTCATTCGAACGGCGTGCGCAGCAGGGTATCGAAGCGGACCTCGAAATAGTTCTCGTACAGGTTCTGCACCAATACGTCGTAGCCTGAAGGTGTCAGGTGAAAGCAGTCGCGACCCACAAAGCCGTGGTTGCGCATCGACGCGACCGGGCTGGGCAGGTGCAGATCGCCGGGAGGCGGCAGGTCGCCGGGAGCGATCTCCTTGTTCGGAAAGCCATAGGTGAACTGCATCTGTCCGGCATGGCCGACGTGACGCACGCGCGGATGCGCGGCCAACTGCGCCAGCGCGGCCTCGAATCCGACCATGGCCGTGTTCAATTCCAGCGGCGTCGGCTGGCCGAGGCTGTTGTGCAAGGGTTGGCAGACCAATAAGCCGGCGATACTGTTCAGGGTGTCGCGAAAGTTCGGGTAGTCGTACAAGCTCAGAACCACCTCGATGTTTGGATGATGATCGAGTACGAACTGCGTGACCGTGGCCAGGTCCTGCCGGATCTGGTCCTGCAGCGCCTGGACCTCGACCGGCGTCATCGTGGTCGACCATGCATCGAGGAAATCGTTTCCGCCGATGGTCAGCTGCACGGTGTCGATGCTGGGGTTGTCGTCCAGCGCCTGGGCGATCAGCAGCAGCTGGTCCGGTGCCGCCCACTGCGCTGCGGTCGATCCGCTTTCCGTGGTCGTGGCGCCGAGCACGCCGTACTGTTCGGCGTCGTTGGCGAGAAAGACCACGGCGTGGGACTGGTCGCTCCATTGCTGATCGGCCCAGCTGTCGCCGACCAGCAATACCTTCGGCGTCTGCGCCTGGACGGCGGCGATCGGAACGGCGATTGCGAGTGCGAGTATCAGCCCGTGGCTGCGCTTCATGCGTCGTTTCCCCTGCTTTGTGGCGGACATGGTAGACCGCGTACGCGAGCGTATGGAATCGCGATCGATGTGCAGATGCAGCATGTGGTCGCGCCGATTGCTCGACGCTCGACGCTTTCGCGAGCGCACGAAGTCCTTGAGCGAGGCGGGGTAAGCTGAGCGGATGGACAACCGACTCGGTGACGAAACCAGCCCGTACCTGCGCCAGCATCGCGACAATCCCGTGCACTGGCAGCCTTGGGATCCACCAGCGCTGGCCAGCGCGCGCGAGCAGGATCGACCGATCCTGCTGTCGATCGGCTACTCGGCCTGCCATTGGTGCCACGTCATGGCCCACGAGTGCTTCGAGGACGCGGCGATTGCCGAGGTCATGAACCGGCACTACATCAGCATCAAGGTCGATCGCGAACAGCGCCCGGATCTGGATCGGATCTATCAGCTTGCGCATCAGGCATTGACCGGACGCGGCGGCGGTTGGCCGTTGACGGTGTTTCTGACGCCGCACGACCTGCTGCCGTTCTTCGCCGGAACCTATTTTCCGCCCCAGCCGCGGCACGGGCTGCCGGCGTTCCCGGAGCTGCTTGAAGGTGTTGCCCGCTACTACCGCGAGCAGCGCAGCGAGATCCGGGAGCAGAACCTGCGCATGCAGGCCTTCTTCGACCAGATGTCGAAGCCGGAAGCAGCGGCTGCCGACGAGCCGCAGCGGCAGCTTTGGCGCAATGGCTTGGCGGCGATGGCGCAGGGCTTCGATCCGGTCCACGGCGGCCACCGCGGCGGACCGAAGTTTCCTGCCGCTGGCGAAGCCCGGCTGTGGCTGCGTGCACTTGCGTCGTCGGGCGATGCCGCCCATCCGCGTGCCGCCGTCGTGCTGCGCACCAGCCTGGATGGCATGGCCCGGCACGGTCTGTACGATCATCTGGGTGGCGGCTTCTTCCGCTATTGCGTCGATGACGCCTGGACGATCCCGCACTTCGAGAAGATGCTCTACGACAACGCGCAGTTGCTTCCGGTCTATGCCGAAGCGGCATTGGCGTTCGCAGGCGTGGGCGGGGTTTCCGGCACCGACACGGCAGCCAGCGCTGATTGGCTCGCGGTCGTCGCCGGCACGGTCACGTTTCTGGAACGGGAATTGCGTGACCCGGCTGGCGGTCTGTACTGCGCGCTCGATGCCGACAGTCCGGACGGCGAGGGCGCCTACTATGTCTGGTCGCCGGCGCAGGTGACTGCGGCCTTGGCGACGCCGACGGCGGCGCACTTCATCCAGCGCTACGGCCTGGATGGTCCGGCCAACTTCGAGGAGCAGTATTGGCACTTGTCGCTGGCATCCGGGGAACACATCGATCAGCGCGATCCGGATCTGGTCCAGGCCCACGCGAAGCTCTTGGCCCTGCGCCGGCAGCGGCCAGCACCCGGGCTCGACGACAAGGTGCTCACGGCATGGAATGCGCTGGCCATTGCCGGGCTGTCGCGCAGTGCACGGGCGCTCGACACCCTGGCCGGCCTGGCCACGACCGTGGCGGTGCCGGCTTGGTCGCCGGAGGCGCTGACGGCCCTGGCCGCGCGCTGCGATGGTCTCGCCGATGCCGCGCTCGAAGCCCTGCATCGCGACGCCTGGCGGGATGGCCGCCTGTATGCCGATCGGGAGGCTCGGTTCCCGGCCTGGCTCGATGACCATGCCTTTCTGCTCGATGCCCTCATCGAGCGCCTGCAACGGCGCTGGCGCGGCCGCGACGGGCAGTGGGCCGGTGCCCTGGCTGAGACGCTGCTGGAGCGGTTCGAGGACCGCGACCATGGCGGTTTCTGGTTCAGCGCTCACGACCACGAGCCGTTGCCGCAACGGCCGCGGCCGTGGACCGATGACGCCATCCCGAGTGGCAACGGCGTCGCCATTCGCGCCCTGCTGGTGTTGTCGCAGCTGTTTGGTGTCACGCACTGGCGCGTCGCCGCCGAGCGCGCATTGCGGGCTGCACTGCCGAACCTGGAACGACATCCGCAAGCCTGTGCCAGCCTGTTGCTGGCACTGGACGAGTACCTGGATCCTGGCGCGCAACTGATCGTCCGCGTCGACGATTCCGGCGAGCTCGAAGCCTGGAACACCGCGCTCGCGCAGGCGGCTGTCGGTCATCGCCGCGTCTTCCGCATCGTCGGTGATCCGACGCCGCTGCCGGCGGTGCTCAGCGCCGAACGCGGGCACAGCGGCGCCTGGCTGTGCCGGCTCGGTACCTGCTCAGCACCGATGCCCAGCCCGGAAGATCTCGTCGCCGGGATCCTCGCCGACGCCTCACGGTGAAAAGGTTCCGGGCATCGGGCGATTGTTCGACTCGCGGAAGGCGTGACCCAAGCGCCCGCGCTCCGACCTGGGTCTATCCGTCCGCGCCGCTGCGCAGCCAGGACGCGGCGGCGCGGCCGGCGCGTCGGCCACTGGCGAAGCATGCGGTCAGCAGATAGCCGCCGGTCGGCGCCTCCCAGTCGAGCATCTCGCCGACGCAGAACACGCCTGGGTGCGAGTTCAGCATCAGTCCTTCGTCGAGCGCTTCCAGGCGTATGCCGCCGGCACTGCTGATCGCTTCGACCAGAGGTCGAGGGCGCTTCAACCGCAGCGGAAGACGCTTCAGCACCGCGGCGATGCCGGCACTGTCATTGCACTGGGCACGCGGCAGCAGCTCATGCAACAGCGCAGCCTTGACCCCACGCACGCCAGCGCGACGACGCAGGTGCTCACTCAGGCTGCGACCGCCCCGCGGTTGCGCCAACTTTTCCTGCAGACGATTCATGTCGTGGCCCGGCAACAGGTCGAGCTCCAGGCACGCCTCGCCATTGCGCTCGATGTCTTCGCGCAACTGCGCCGACAGGGCATAGATCAGACTGCCTTCGACGCCGGTCTTGGTGATCACGCACTCGCCCTGCAAGGCCTGCGCTCGGCCCTCGCGGTCGATCCAATGCGCCACCACGGGCTTCAACGGCGCGCCGGCATGACGTTCGGAAAAATGCCGGCTCCAGCCGATGTCGAAGCCGCAGTTGGCCGGACGCAGCGGCGCGATCTCGACACCGCGAGCGGCCAGCCACTCCTGCCAGCTGCCGTCGGAGCCCAGTTGCGGCCAGCTGCCGCCGCCGAGTCCGAGAACCACCGCCCCGGCCTGAACTTCAAGTTCGCCGGTCTCGGTGCGAAAGCGCAACCTGCCGTCTGGAGTCCAACCCAGACAGCGATGACCGACATGAAAGCGGACCCCGCGCTCGCGCAGCCGACGCACCCAGGCGCGCAGCAGCGGCGCCGCTTTCAGGTCGCGCGGAAATACCCGCCCCGAGCTGCCGACGAAGGTATCGACGCCGAGTCCTCGAGCCCAGTCGCGCAGCGCGCCCGGGCCGAATTCATCCAGCCATCCGGCCACTTCGCGGCTGCGCTCGCGGAAACGACGAGCGAAGGCCTCTGGCGCCTCGGCGTGGGTCAGGTTCAATCCGCCCTTGCCGGCGATCAGGAATTTCCGCGCGACCGAACCCTTGGCCTCATACAGATCGACTTCGACGCCGTGCTCACGAGCGCCTTCTGCGGCAGCCAGGCCGGCCGGGCCGCCGCCAACGACCACCAGGCCAGGATGCTCCCGGAGCGAAATCATGCCGGGACGGTGCAGCCTGTGCGAACCGACCGATCGTCGAAATCAGTTGCTGTCGCCGTCGCGTTCGTTGCCGCTCCGGTTCCAGCGGAAGCCGGACATCCGTGCCAGTTCTTCCGGCTCGAACCGTTGCTGGTAATAGCGGCCACGGATCTGCCAGGTCGGGAAACCCTCGATCTCGGGCAGTACGCAGTCCAGGGCGACGGCGCCGTTGCGGCCGTCGGGACTGCACTCCACATACGGCAGATACTTGGCAGAAC
This sequence comes from uncultured Rhodanobacteraceae bacterium, assembly GCA_964522235.1. Classification (GTDB taxonomy): domain Bacteria; phylum Pseudomonadota; class Gammaproteobacteria; order Xanthomonadales; family UBA2363; genus Pseudofulvimonas. Next base: position 15,450 of record CAZFUH010000010.1, on the reverse strand, counting down.
CGGCGAACAGCCGGCTCTGCTCGCGACAGGCCGGACACCAGAATGCGCCATAGTATTTGGCACCGGTGCGATCCAGGTGCTGGGCCAGGGCGGTCAGACGCGGATCCTCGCGCGGCTCCAGCAGGCCACTGCTGGCGGCGTGGACACCGGCGACCAAGGCCAGAGCGACCAGGCCGGTACTTACGGCCCAGTTTCGCCACGGCATGCCAGGTGCCGACGGCGGGGTCCGCATGCAGACCAGGACGAAGATCGCCGTCATCACCGCCAGCGACAGCAGACACCACAGGCAGAACGCATCAAGCATGATCCAGCCGATCACGGTCAGATAGACGCTGATCGCCAGGCCAATCAGGCTGATCCGCCACAGACGCTTCCAGCGCCGCAGGCGCGAGCCGGTGCGCAATGAAAAGCCAGCCAGCAGGGCGTAGGTGGCGAAGCCCCACAAGGCGATCGGAATGCCGAGCAGGGTCGACCATCGGCTGCCCTGGATGATGTCGCACGAGGAACCTTCGGCACAGAACGCGATGCCGGTGCTGGACCATGTCGCGATGGTCAGGTAGGCGGTCAGCACCATGCCGACCACGGCCAGGGCGAAGATCTGCCAGTCCGGCGGATACTCGCGACGCTCGCGCACTACCGGGGTGTCAGCGTGACGCGGCTTGTTGGTTCGGGTCTTGGCCATGGTCTGGTTTCGTAGTCGTGAGGCAATACGGCACGCGTAGTGTAGTGCTTCGCCCCGCCGCCAACGCCCAGGCCGAAGCTGGGAGCCAGAGCCAGAGCCAGAGCCGGGGCCGGGGAGCCGGAGCCGGATCTTCGCATCATGAGGGCAGTCTGGGTAGCATGATCGATGCACTGATCAAGAGGAGCATCGCCATGACCACGATCCGAGCCTTTGTTTTCGTCGCCGCTCTTGCCGCCATCGGTTGGTCATCGTCGGCGTCTGCCGGCGGAGTGTTGTTGGTCGGAAACAAGAGCGCAGCTACGGTGTATGCGCTGGATCTGAGCAATGGCGAAAAGCTCGCCGAGTTCGAGAGCGGCGCTGGGCCGCATGAGATCGAAGTATCGCCGGATGGTCGTCTTGCCGTGGTCGCCGATTATGGCGAGCGCGCCGTCGGCAATACCTTGACCGTGATCGACTGGCCGGCACGCTCGGTATTGCGGCGTATCGACCTGGGTGACAACACCCGACCTCACGGGCTGAGGTTTCTGCCGGATGGACGGCGCCTGGTGGTCACGACCGAAGGCAGCGATCGCCTGACCGAGGTTGACGTCGAAGCTGGCGAGGTCTTGCGCAGCATCGAGGTCGGCAATGGCCTGCCACACATGGTTGCGTTGTCACCGGACGGCCGGCGCGCCTATGTCACGCAGTTGCGCAGCGGTGTGCTCAGCGTCATCGACCTGGAGGCCGGCGAGAAGCTGCGCGATATCGAGACCGGCGCCGGCGCCGAAGGCGTCGCGGTCGCTCCCGATGGCGAGATCTGGGTCGGCAATCGCGCTGATGACACCGTGGTCGTGGTCGATCCAGAGCGCTTGGCGGTCGTCGCCACCCTGACCAGCACCGGTTTTCCGATCCGGGTAACGATGACGCCGGACGGCGGTACGGTCCTGGTCACGAATGCCCGCGCCGCCACTTTGGCGGTGTTTGATCGACTTCGGCGCGAGCAGATCGCGACGGTTGAACTCAGCGATCCGGAGCTCAAGTACAGGCCCAGCATGCTCGGCACTACGGCCTTGCCGATCGGCGCCGAGGTCGCACCGGACGGCAAGCGCGTCTTCGTCGCGATCAGCGGCGGTGATCGTGTCGCGGTGATCGATTCGGCGACCTGGAAGATTACAGGCTACTGGACGACCGGGCGTGAGCCCGATGCGCTGGCGATCATTTCGGCGCGATAGTCTGGGCAAGCAGAATCACTCCAGAGTGCTCCATCCTATTGGCCAATAGTGTTTGATCTGCGCCGCAGCAGTTCGAGATTTCGGCGCCAGATCGCATCTGGATCAGGGATCGATGCGAGCGCGCGTTCGACGCTGGATTCGCGCAGCAGGTGCAGCATCGGGTGCGGCGAACGATTGGTCGCATTGCCCGGATCGTCGGCGTCAGCGTCGGCGAAGCGGTAGTCGGGATGAAAACCGACGATCTGGAGTTCGCCGCGAAGTTTCATCGAAGCGAGCAGGGCCTCGGCAACGGCAAGAAAGTCGTTGTAGTCGAGAAAGTCGGCAAGCACGTATGGGTGGATCAGCAGGCTGGTCTCGATCTGTTCCGGATTGCTGCCGCGCAGCAGCTCAAGCTCTTGGTCCAGATCGGTGAGCAGGGCGGCTTCGTCGCGGGCTGCGCTGACACTCATGCGCAGGCGGCCGCCGAGCAGCGGCGCGCGCGCGAACGGACACAGGTTCAGGCCGATGACCACTTGGTCCAGCCAGGATCGGGTCTCCGCCAGCGCCTTCTGCGCGTCCGCTTCGGTGTTCATCGCTGGTGATCGTCGTCGAGATTGAAGATCGGCACCGGCTCGATCCGATCGGCCGGAGTGAAGCCGAACACGCGGCCATAGAAATACAGCTCCGCCTCAAGCGCGCGGATCTGATTCTCACTGCGCCGGAAGCCGTGCTGCTCGCCGGCGAACGGCAGATAGGCGACCGGCACGCCGCGCGCCTTCAGCGCTTCGACGATCGCCTCGGACTGGTTCGGTGGCACGATCTTGTCTTCCAGGCCCTGGAACACGATCAACGGCCGGTCGAAGCTGTCCAGGTGTCGAATCGGTGAGCGCTCGCGGTAGCGTTCGATTTGCGCAGGATACGGGCCGATCAACCGGTCCAGATAACGGGCTTCGAACTTGTGCGTGTCCCGAACCAGTGCCTCGACGTCGCTGACGCCGTAGTAGTTGGCGCCTGCCGCGAACAAGTCGTGGCGGGCGAGGGCAGCGAGTACGGTATAGCCGCCGGCACTGCCGCCGCGGATGATCAATCGTTCGCCGTCGACCCAGCCCTGCTCGACCGCGTGCCGGGCGGCGCGGATCGCATCCTCGACATCGAGCACACCCCACTGTTCGCGCAGCCGGTGTCGGTAGTCGCGACCGTAGCCGCTGCTGCCGCGGTAGTCGACGTCGATGATGGCAAAACCGCGCTGGGTCCAGAACTGCAGCGCCGGTTTGAAGCACGGTGAGGTTTGCGCGGTCGGTCCACCGTGGATCAGCACGATCGCCGGCGGTCGCTCGTGCTCGCGCGCCTGCCATGCGGCATTGGCAGGGGGGTAGAAAAATGCGTGGGCGATCTCGTCAGCGCTGGTCGCGAAGGTGAATGGTTGTGCGTGCGCGATGTCGGCGCTTGCCAGCGTCGGTCCGGGCGATTCGCTCAGATGGCCGAATGCGCCGGTTTCAAGGTCGAGTTCGATCACCGCCGGTCCGCGCTCGGCAGTGGCGCCGAGAAAACAGGCCCGGCGACCATCGCTGTTGATCGACATCGCCTCGACACCGGCATACGGCAAATCGAACGGCCGCAACGCTCCGGTATCCAGATCCAGTCGGCCGAGGCGGCTGCTGCCGTACTCCTGCCAGCTCACCAAGGCCTGCCGGGCCGAGATCAGCCGGTAGTTGCCTTGCCCGATCTGCCACGGGGCACGGGCGAACTCGGCTGCCATGCTCAGAACCGGCTCCAGTGCGCCCTCGTGCCAGCGATGCAGATTCCACCAGCCACTGCGATCGCTGATGCAATAGAGGCGGCCCGCGGGGCACCAGCGTGGTTCCAGAACCGATTCGGCATGCCCGGGATTCAGGCAGCGCGGATCGATCAGATTGCCGTCGGCGGCGACCTCGGCCAGCCACAAGCGGGTCTCGTCCCAGGGCATGTTCGGGTGGTCCCAGGCGATCCAGGCCAGCCATCGGCCGTCCGGCGACAGCGCAGGGCTGTCGACGAAGTCGCTGCCCTGCCACAGTACCCGTGCCTCCTCGGCGCTGGTTTCGTCGAACGCGGCCAGGGCATTGAGCGGCTCGCCTTCGCCGCGATGGTCCTCGCGCGCACAGATCAGCCGGCCGCGCTGCGGGTCCCGGATCAAGCCGGCATAGCGCAGCGCTGCCGCGGCTGTGACTGCCTGCGGCGCCGCGTCGTCGATCTGCCGATAGACGCGCTGATCGCCGTCGTTGCAGAACCAGACCGTGTCCTGATCGATCGCGAAGCTCTGGCCGCCATACTCATGTACTCGACTGCGAACACTGAAGCCGGCCGGCGTCAGGTCGGTGGTCGTGCCGTCACGATCACGCCGAACCAGGACGCAACGACCGCCTTCGGCAGGCCGTGATTCCAGCCAGACGACGGCGTCGCCGTCGATGACCAGATCGATCAGCCGGATGCCGCTTTCGGCGACCTGCCCGGCGCTCAGGCAGGACGGCCAACTGCCGAACGGCGCGATCGAGCGCTGGCCAGGAGGTTCGGGAATGCTGGAGCGCATGATCGCTGTACCGATGGACGGATCGACCATGGTAGCGGTACCGACCGTCGCAGGCGTGTTCCGGTGGACGCCGGTCCGGCAGCGCGTTTACGCTGCTGGACCGGCTGCTGGCTGCCGGTGAACTTCAATGAGCGAACATCATGCGCATCCGACTGCCTGGCTGGCTACGTGTTCCACTCGCCGTGATCCTGATGATTGCGAGCACCCTGGTTCATGTCACGCCGTTGTTCATGCTGGCGATAGTGAAGGCCGTGTTGCCGCTGCGCAGCGTGCGGCGATGGCTGGATCATGGCCTGATGTGGCTGGCCGAGAGCTGGATCGGTGTCAACAGCGCACTTATCGAGGGCCTGACGCGCACGCGCATCGTCGTCGATTGCCCCGAAGGTCTGCAGCCGGATGGGCACTATCTGGTGCTGGCCAATCACCAGAGCTGGGTCGACATCCCGGTTCTGCAGAAGGTTTTCAACCGGCGCATCCCGCTGCTGCGCTTTTTTCTCAAGCGACAGCTGTTCTGGGTGCCGGTGCTGGGCCTTGCTTGGTGGGCGCTGAACTTTCCGTTCATGCGCCGCTACAGCCGCGAGCAGCTCGCGCGCAGACCGGAGCTCGCCGGCCGCGATATCGAGGAGACCCGGCGTGCCTGCCGTCGCTTTCGCGATCTTCCGGTTGCGGTGATGAACTTCGTCGAAGGTACGCGCTACACGACGGCCAAGCACGCGCGTCAGGGTTCACCGTATCAGCATCTGCTGCGACCGAAGGCCGGCGGCGTCGCCTTCGTCCTCGATGCCATGGCCGACGGCCTGCGCGCGATTCTCGACGTCAGCATCGTCTATCCCGGTGGCCGGCCGACCCTGGCCGACCTGTTCGCGGACCGGGTTGCCGAAGTTTTCGTTCATGTCCGCCTGTTGCCGATTCCGGTTGCGCTGGCAACCGGCGACTACCAGGGCGACGGCGACTATCGTCAACGCTTTCAGGGCTGGATGAACGAGCTGTGGCGCGAGAAGGATCGGCGCATCGACGCCTTGCTGCACGCCGGTGAAACCGTGCCGGCGTCACCCAGGGCAGGGTGACGCCGGAACCTGCTGTAGTTGTTGCGAGAAGCCGTACCGGACGGTGCCCGAGCTCCGGCTCCGAACTGATCGAGTCGGCTATTCGTGACCCCAAGGTACGGGCGGCGTGTCGACGGTCCGGGTCAGGTCGAACTCGACCTGGAACAGGCGGCCGGTCGGGCGTGACAGCTCGTACAGAAAGCGCTGGTTCGGCTCGATCTCCATCGCCCAGGTGTTGGTGACCGAAACCGCCAGTCCTTCACGTTCGAACAGTTCGATCGACTCGGCATCGACCGGGAACTCCTGCCGCTGCTCGCTGCCGGCCGCGGCGGTATCCCCGCCGTACATGGTTACGGCGTCCTCGCTACCGTCCTCATGGCGGTGATCGTGCTTCAGTCGCAGACCGGTTTCGGTGCGTGTCAGCACCCAGGTCCGGGAATGGTCGTCGCCAACGTGGAATGGGATCTTCAATTCGCCGGCATTGCACTCGCGCACGTGCATCACCAGGGTCTTGCCGACGAAAGGATCGTCCGCGGGCGGCGCTTCACCGGCCGGCGGATTGTTGGCGATGATGCGACCCTCAAAGGATTGCCCGCAATGCTCGGCGATGCGCTCCAGGAAGGCGTCGGCGGGCGCCTTGTCCTGGACGATCGGCGCTGGAGCGGTGGCTTCGGGAGTGACTTCTTCCGCTGGCAACTCGTCTGCTGCCTCTTCGCTGCGATTGTCAGCGCAGCCTGCAAGCGCGAACGCGCAGGCAATGGCCAGCATCAGTGTGGTCTTGCGTAAAGGCGTGCCGATCATTTCACAACTCCTGTCGGGCGGGTGGGGCAGCCATCATACTCTGCCGACCGTAGATCCCAATCCCAATATCCCAAACAAGACTTCGAGCCGATTACTGGAAGCCGTTGCGAAAGATCAGATCGGGCGGTGTATGCGTGGCCTCGATCGCGCCGATATCGACCCAGCCGTTGAACACGCGAGCCTGGCCGACTGCGTCGAGCACGGACAATCCGGCCGGCGGGTGGTTGTTGCCGTTGTCGATCGCCGGCGACAGATACTGCAGGTGGTAGTTGCCGCCGGCCAGATCGATGAACAGCGGATCGACTCCGATCAGGTTGTGGCTGGTGACGACGTCCGGTCCAAGCTGGGCGTCGACCGCATTGCCGAAGGCGATCGTGTTATAGACCGATTCGTCCTGGCTGGATGCGGTGATGCCGGTACCCGGATGGCCGGCGATGGTCAGATTGCTCAGCACTGAGCGACCGGCCGGGCCGAGCTGGCTCGCGCGCACGCCACCGTCGTCGCCTCTGGCGACGATGCTGTCGCGCAGTACGAGGGTGCCACCTGTCGACGGCATCAGCAGCGCCTGGCTGGCACCGGCGAGCCCGGTCAGGTTCAGATTGTGCTGGATGTCGCTGGACTGCACGATCGCGAGCGGTGTGCCGACACTGCCGGAACTGCCACTGCGCAGCGCCAGCGCGGTTCCGTCGGCGTGAACGCCGGCGTCGGCGAAGTTGTGGTGCATGAAGCCGCTGGCGAGATTGGCGATGGCATCGCCGTCGACGTCGATGAACAAGCCGGCGCCGAGGGCCGACATGCTTCCGAATACGTGGCTTTCGACGATCGCCAGCGCCGAGCCGAACATCCGGGCGTCGCCATCCAGCGCGAGGTACAGCGCGCCACCTTCGCCGTCGCCATTCTGGGCCAGGGCCTGGCATTGAATGAACCGGCTCTGGTGGATGTGGACATGGGCGTCGTCGTAGAGACGCACGCGCATGCAGCCGCCGCGCGCAAATCCCGACGGCGCCAGCGCGGTGCTGGTCCGGACCGTCACATCCATCAGGTGCAGGCTGGCACTGCCGGACAGTTCGGCATCGATCGCGCCGCCGTCACCGGTGAAGCTGCGCCCGTTCTCGAACAGCAGACGGGTCAGGAACACGTCGCCATCGACATGTCCGGTACGGAACAGCTGGGTCAGGTGGCCGCCATCGAGGATCGAGACGCCGACGACGACGCCGAAGCCCGGATCCCAGCCGCCGCTGATCGACCACGGACCACCGAGCGAGGTGCCGGCCGGGATTTCGGCCGGCGCTCCGAACGGATACGGTCCGTCCTGAATCCGGATCTCGATCGGTGGCGGATAGTTCAGCGCATCGGCGACTGCCGAGTTCAGGTCGGGATAGTTGCCGGCCGGGCCGACGGTGAACACGACCGGCTGCGCGGCGAGTGGCGCCACTACCAGGAACAGCAGTGCGACCAGGGCGCTTGGCATCGATTGCGCGTAAATGTGGCGGACGAACTTGAAGGCGCTCATGACGATGTTCCTCGTTCAGGCTTGCGCGAACGGCATGCCGAGGCGCGGAACCGCGACGGCGGGCCGTTTCCGGTCGAGGCGACCTGCGCTATCCGGCCGCGCTCGACTGTGAGTCGCAGCCCGCGTCGACTAGGTTCAAATCAATGGCATCGTCCGCAGCAGGTCGCGCTCTACCGGTCCCAGCGGCCGCCTTCTCGAGCGTAGACCGGGCCGGTGCCAAGAACCGAGGTCAGGCCCGGTTCGGCGACATTCGTGTAGATGCACGCTGGCTCGACACAGGCGGCTGTCGAGCAGACGTGGGCTGGTGAAACTGGCGGTTTGCTGCGACGATCCTGAGGCCTTCGTCGTCCTGACGTCGGCCCCTCCCGATACACGAGCTTGAGGTTGACTGCGATGCGAAAGACTGTATTTGCCCTGCTGTTGTCCGTCGTTCTGAACCTGCCCTCGCTCGCCGTGGCCGGCACCGAAAACGATTTCGAGATCGACTTCGGCCTCAGCGGCGCCTGGTACAACCCGGAAACGCCGGGTCAGGGCTGGATGCTCGATGTCTCGCCGACCGACACCTTGTTCTTCGCCGCCTGGTTCACCTGGCAGGGCGAAGGTGGCTATGACTGGTATACGGTCCAGGGCAGCTATGCCGGCGACAGTGCCGTCGTCCCCCTGCTGCGCACGACCGGCGGCCGCTTCAACCATCCTGCGCCGACCGAAATCGAAGTCGTCGGCGAGGCCGAGTTCCGTTTTCAGGACTGCAATCAGGGCGAGTTGCGTGTTCGCTTTGACGACGAGATCGAGCCGGAAGTGATGCCGCTGTATCGGCTTACGACGGCGCCGCATGCCTGCCGTGAGCCGGGGCCGAAGGTTGCGTTTCGCTTCGGTTCGCGCGGGCGTCCGGACGGTAGCGAGGATTTCGTTGCTGCGACCCGCAACCCGGATCTGATCGCGCAGCTGCGGGCACAGCTGCAGCTACCCGAGGACGAGCGCATCGGTTTCGTGCACGGCGCGATCGCGCGCGGTGATGGCGGCGACAACACGTCATGGAACTGGCATTTCGTCGCCAATGCCTGGCGCATGGTCGAAGTCGCGGTCGAGGTCTGTGACGGCCGCGCCAGCGAAGTCGATTCCGATCTCGACTACTGGGTCGATCAAGTCGGCTACTTCTGTCCGTGGAGCAGCTATGTTCAGGCTGAACTCAGCGGCGATTTGTCCGATTGATCCAGGTCCTGGTAGGCCCGGGTCTGCAGCCAACGGATGAACTGCATCGCCGCCTCACTGGGGCGGCGGTGCACGGGATGGATCAGGTAGTAGCCAAAACGCCCGGCCAAAGCCGGGCCGGGCAGGCGTAACAAGCGACCGCTGCGCAACCAGGAGCCGACGAGACGGCTGCGAGCCAGGGCCGCGCCGAGACCGCGGGCGGCGGCTTCAAGGGCATCGGTGGAGTCAGTGAAGCTGTGCATCTCGCCCAGCCGCAGCCGGCGCACGCCAGCGGCCCGGAACCAGTCCAGCCAGCCTTGGCGTGCAAGATCGGCGATCAGCGGCAGACGGGCGATGTCTGCTGGTTGCCGGATCTGGTTGCGATCGGGAAAGTCCGGTGCAATGACCGGGAACAGGGTTTCATCGAGCAGGTGCTGGCTGGCCAGCCCCGGCCATTGCCCCGGGCCGTGACGAATGCCCAGGTCCGGGCCGCCGTCGTCGAAGCGGGTCAGTGCAACCTCGGTTTCGACACTGAGCCGGATCTCTGGATAGGCACGCGTGAACTCGGCCAGGCGCGGCAGCAGCCAGTGCTGGGCGAACGAATGCAGGGTGGCAATGCGGACTCGGGTGGCATCACGCGCCGGACGCACCGCGGCGAACACCGCGTCGATGTCGGCCAGTGCGTTGCCGGCGGCATCGGCGAGCAACCGGCCCTCCTGGGTCAGCACCACGCCGCGGGCATGGCGCTGGAACAGGGAGGTGGCCAGATGCGCTTCCAGCTTGCGCACGTGATGGCTGACCGCGCTTGCGGTCAGGTGCAGTTCCTCGGCGGCATGGGCGAAATTCTGGTGTCTGGCGGCGGCCTCGAACGCGCCGAGCGACGCCAGCCACGCTGAACGAATGCCTGACATAGACGCAAATCCAGTTTGTGGCTGAGATCGAAAGTATGCGCTTGCGGTGTTTCCGCTGCAGCGGAGAATAGTGGCTCGACCCTATGAGACCCTTGTCATGTCCTCCTGCTCGACCGTAGACGGCTCCGTACTGGCACCGATACCGGCTCCGGCCCGCCGCAGCGCCGCGCTCGATGCCGGTGAATTGCTGCTGCTGGGGGCGATCTGGGGCGGTTCGTTCATGTTGCAGCGGGTCGCGGCGCCGGAGTTCGGTGCCCTGGCCCTGGTTGAATTGCGGCTTGCATTCGGTGCCGTCGTGCTGCTGCCGTTCCTGTTTCTGGCCTGGCGAGCGATGCGCGGCTCGCTGCTGCGTCTGGTCGTGGTCGGCCTGTTGAACTCGGCGGTGCCGTTCGTGTTGTTCGCTTGGGGTGCCGAGCAGGCGCCGGCGGCGATCGGCGCGATCAGCAACAGCATGGCCGCGTTGTTCGCGGTGCTGGTCGCCTGGTTGATGTTCGGAGAACGGATCGGTCCGCGCCGCTCACTCGGCGTACTGATGGGCTTTGCCGGTGTCGTCGTCCTGGTCGGAGGCAGCGCCGCTGGTCTCGGGGTCGCCGCAGCGGCCGTTGCCGGCGTGCTGGCTGCGCTGTGTTACGGCATTGCCGGCAACCTGGTGAAGCTGTGGTTCAGTCATTTGCCGCCGGTGGCGACCGCAGCGGCGACGCTGTGCTGGAGCACGCTGCTGCTGGCCCCATTGGCCTGGGCGCAATGGCCGGCGCAGATGCCGGGTGCCGCTGCCTGGGTCAGCGCAATCATGCTTGGCGTGATCTGTACCGGTGCCGCCTACGCATTGTATTTCCGTCTGTTGAACCGGATCGGACCGACGCGCGCCGCGACCGTGACCTACCTGGTGCCGCTGTTTGGTGTCGCCTGGGCCTGGGCTCTGCTCGATGAGCCGCTGACCTGGTTCATGGCCCTGGCCGGTGCCCTGATTCTGGCCGGTGTCGCGCTCAACCAGGTGCGTGCGGCCAGAACGCCTGGCCATCGATGACCGTCTGGGTCTGGCCGCCGACCCAGATCGTATCGCCCTCGATGCGGATCAGAATCTGCGCGTCGCGATGGATTTCACGGCCCTGGCTGACCCGATAGCCGCGACCCAGCGCACCGTCGGGCTCGCTGTCGGCGACATAGGCTGCGATCAGTCCGTTTGCAGCACCGGAGGCAGGGTCTTCGACGATGCCGACACCGGCGGGAAATGCGCGCACGACCAGATCGTAGTCCGGGTGCCGACAGCGGGCGAATACACACAGACCCAGGCAGTCGCTGGCGTGAGCCAGAGCAGCCACCGCGGCATGATCGGGATGCCAGCCACGTACCTGCGCTTCGTCGGCAAGTTCGGCCAGCCACCAGCGTCGACCGCCTTCGATCATTGCCGGCGGCAGTGTGCCGAGCCGGCGATCGCTGAGCAGGGCGGTCAGTTGCGGATCGGCATCCAGGCCACGGAGCAGCACCCGTGCCCGCGGCGACTGCACGAGCAGAATGCGCTGCGCACCCTCACCCTCGACCAGGATCGGCAGACGACCGGCACCGCAGTCCTGGACCAGACGACCGTCATCGGCCTGGGCGAAGCCGGTATCGAGGGCGACATGGGCACTGCCGATGGTCGGATGGCCGGCGAACGGAATCTCCCGGCTGGGAGTGAAGATGCGCAGCCGATACGAGCTTTCGCCATCGGCAGGCGGTAGCAGGTAGGTGGTTTCGACCAGGTTGGTCCACGCGGCAAAGCGCTGCATCGTCGACGAATCCCAGTGTTCCGCACCGATCACGACAGCGAGCGGATTGCCGCCACCTGGGCGGGCGGCGAAGACATCGAGCTGCAGGTAGCGGACAGGGATCATTGCGTTTTCCTTGGATTTCAAGAATGGCCGGCACCAGTCGCGGCGGGCGTCATTCTCGCATCCTCCATCGGTCGCACTGCTGCCCGATCGGAATCAGGACATTCCATTCCCGCAAAGGGATCTACATGTTCGCCTTCCCGGCGCTCTGGCCGAGGCCTTGCAAGAACGCCTGGAACACAAGCCGGCGAACTGAGCGGGCTGTGCGAGATCGCCGTCCGTGACCCCGTTCCCGGGCGTCAGGCGTTACATCGCCAGGTATCCACGGAGAACGACGATGAACCACCTCAGCTTGTCCTCGATGTCCCTGCTGGTGGTGTTGGCCACCGGCTGCTCGGCGCAGTTGCGAGAACCGCCGGCGGCGGACGGCGTGGTCGGTACCGACCACGACCAATCAGTGCTTTTTCCAGAACCGCCGCCGCGGCCGTTGAACGAGTCAGGACCGCAATCGCCAGCCGAGCGGCGCAGCGGTGACGATCACAGACTGATGATGCAGAAACCGGCTTCACTGGCGGCTCCGGTTGCTGGGTTACCGCAACACGATACCTCGGGTCGCGATCGCGAGAACTATGCCCACTACGAGGACAACCCGGTTCGACGCAGCGCCGAGCATCCGCTGTCGACGTTCTCGGTCGATGTCGACACCGGCAGCTACAGCAATGTCCGCCGCATACTGACCCAGGGCCGGTTGCCGCCGGCCGACGCCGTGCGTGCCGAGGAATTGTTGAACTACTTCGACTACGGCTATACGCAGCCGACCGCGCGCGAGACTCCGTTTTCGATCAGCACCGAGATCGCGCCCGCGCCGTGGAACCCGCAGCGGCACCTGCTGCTGATCGGATTGCAAGGCTATCGAGTTGCTGCCGAGGCGATCCCAGCCGTGAATCTGGTCTATCTGATCGATACTTCCGGCTCGATGCAAGGCGCCGACCGGATCGATCTGCTCAAGCAGGGATTCACGTTGATGACCCGGCAGTTGCGGCCGCAGGATCGGGTCGCGATCGTCACCTATTCCGGTAGTGCCGGTCTGGTGCTGGCATCGACTCCGGGCGATCGCAAGGACGAGATCCTGGACTCGCTGGATCGGCTGCGGGCCGGCGGCTCGACCAATGGTGGCGCCGGCATCCAGCTCGCCTACGCGGTTGCTCGTGAGAACTTCATACCGGCGGGCGTGAATCGAGTGATTCTGGCCTCCGACGGTGACTTCAATGTCGGTACCACCGGTGTCGAGGCCCTGAAGACCCTGGTCGCCGATCAGCGACGCAGCGGCGTCGGCTTGACCGTGCTCGGTTTCGGCGGCGGCAACTACAACGATCATCTGGCCGAACAGCTGGCGAACAACGGCAATGGCAGCTACCACTACATCGACACTCTGGCCGAGGCCAGCAGGGTTCTGGTCGACCAGTTGGCGGCGACCGTACTGACCATTGCCGAGGATGTGAAAATACAGATCGAATTCAATCCGGCCATGATCGAAGAGTACCGTCTGGTCGGCTATGAGAATCGGGTGCTGCGCCGGGAGGATTTCAACAACGACCAAGTCGACGCCGGTGAGATCGGTGCCGGTCACAGCGTGACCGCGTTGTACGAAATCGTGCTTGCCGGATCAGCGGCAGCTGCCAATGATCCGCTGCGCTATCGGCAGGCTATCGCAGTGGTCGAATCGAGCGACGAACTGGCGTTGCTGAGGTTGCGCTACAAGTTGCCGGGTCAATCGCGCAGCCGGCTGCTGGAACAGGTGATCGAGCCGTCCCAGGTCGCGACGCGAGCCAGCGATCGTCTGCGCTTCGCCGCTGCCGTCGCCGGCTTCGCCGATGCCCTGCGCGGCGGTCGCCATCTCGGTGACTGGTCCTTGGCTGAAGTTGCGGCGTTGGCCGCAGACAGTCTGGGCGAGGATCGGGACGGCTATCGGGCCGAGTTCCTCGACCTGGTTGCCCGCGCCGGCAGCCTGTCGGCCGTCGGCGGCGGTGTCGCGATCAGCAACTGACCGCGACTGCGGACGGAGCCTCGCCATGAGCGCAGCCATCGCCAGAGTCGACTTCAGCCTCGGCATGCCGACCCGAAGTCGGCCGAGAGCGAAACCCCATGCCGGGTCCACAAACGCCGCGCTTTGCCGTAGGCTGCCGGCCATGATCGGTGAACCCAGCGACGAGCTGCTGATGCTGGCCTATGGCCGCGGCGATGTCGGAGCCTTCGAGGCCCTGTATCGGCGCCATCGCGGCACTGTCTACGGCTTTCTGATGCGTTCGCTGGCTCGGCGCGACCTGGCCGACGATTGTTTCCAGGAAGTCTGGAGCCGGGTGATCAAGGCGCGAGGCAGCTATCGCGTCGATGCCCGGTTCACGACCTGGTTGCTGCAGATCGCCCACAATCTGCTGGTCGACCGCTATCGGCGCCAACGCCCCGAGGTTGACCTGGACTCAGTGCCGGAATCGGCGTTCGAGCCCGGCCAGGAGTCGCCGCAGCCGGAACGGGTGCTGTCGGACTTCGAGCGTCAGCGTCAGCTGCGGATGGCGATTGCGGCACTGCCGGACGAGCAGCGCGATGTCGTTCTTCTTCGCCTGGATCAGGAGCTGAGCCTGGAGGAGATCGCGCAGATCACCGGTGTAGGCCGGGAAACAGTCAAGTCGCGCCTTCGCTACGCAATGGACAAGCTTCGGGATACCTTGACATGAGCACGCACGAAGCGCTTTCCGAGCAAGAGCGGGCGCTGGCGCAGCGTTTGCGCGAATGGTCGGTCGTCGGTCCCTCGGCGGAGCTGGACGCAAGCATTCTGGCCCAAGCACGAGCTGAAGTCGCCACGTCGGCGCCACGTCGGCGCCGACAACGGCCGTTCCTGGTCGGCCTGGCGAGTGCCGCCGTGCTCGTGCTCACTGTCGGCGTCATCTGGCAAGTCGCTGAACAGCCGCCGGAATCGCTGCCGATGCCGGCGCCGGCGCAGCCGGAGTTTCGCGCTGGACCGCAGCCTTCATCGAGCGACCCGCAGCCGGCGGCGGATTCGTACGATGGCCTGGCCGAGGCCGATCTGGATGCGCCGGCCGCGGCTGCGAACGCGATTGGGCGTGAATCGGCACCTGCCGCTCGCGTCGAAGACGACGCCCCGCCGGTGTTCATGGAGCCGCCACCGGCGTCGCCGGACGCGCCCGCAGCGGGTCGAGCGCTTCGTACTTCGCCGGCACCGGCGCCACCGCCGAGACCATCCGACTTGCCTGAGCCGAGGCCATCGGTATCGTCACCGCCGATGCGGTACGCGCCGGCTACCGAGGCGTCCGCACCACCTGCACCGTCAGCACCCCCGGTGCCACCGCCAGTGTCTGCGGCCGCGGCGCAGCAGCGCACCGAAGCAAGCGCTGCCGGCGCGCTCGGTCGCGAACAGGAGCCGCCGCGCAAGACTGCGGAGGAGCGCGCGCGTGATGAACGGGTGGACCGTTCGGCATTGGCGATCGGTGTTCCGGATCCGCCGTCCGAGTCCCAGGCACTGACCGGGCCGGCGCTGGCAATCGCGCACATTCGCCGCCTGATCGTGACCGGTCAGAGCGCGGGCGCGCTGACCCGGATCGCCGAGCTGCGCGATAACTACCCCGAACTCGAACTCCCGGACGATCTGCTGCTGTTCGAGCATGAACAGCAGCAGCCGTAAGCCCCGATTCGTGAAGTAGAGCTTGCGGTGGCATGAACG
>CAZFUH010000009.1:0-27207 GCA_964522235.1 uncultured Rhodanobacteraceae bacterium | reverse complement strand
CGCGAAGGTGGTGATGCTTCGCACGGTTCGAATCCGCGGCGATCAGATGAGCCGCTTCAAGCTCGCGAACGTTCGGACGGTGTAGTCGGCACGACCGATCGCTGCGGTGGGCTCGCGATCGCGATCGCTGCAACGCCACCTGTGTCGCGGGCAGGCATCCGCTACACGAAATCAAGCGCATCGACGCGATGCGACGATCGAGATCGAGATCGAACGGTCGACTCGCGCGCGGGCCGGGTTGCAGACCTGCGAAGTATGGACTCGCCTCCATTCTTTTAAAGGAGCAGCAAGCGGGCTGTTTGTCTCAGCCCAGCCGCTGTCGGCGGCCTGTCGATTTTCCGGTTTCGCCGGACGCTACAGCAGCGCCAAGGCCAGCAACACCAGCAGCAGCAGTCCTCCGGCCACCGGCAGCCGCAGCAAGCTCTGCTCGATCCGCGCCAGCCGGGCCGCATCCGGCCAGAGCGGCGGCAGCCGCAGGCGCATTGCCAGCCAGGCATCGAGCAGACCGGTGACCGGGCGCCGCAGCGCGTCGACGGCGCGCTGCACCGGCGACAGCAGATCGCCCTCCGGCAACGACCAGCGCAGACGCCGCAACAACGGCGACAATGCCAGCGCAAGCGCAGCCGGCCACAGCGCATCGAACCAGCCCGACCATGGCCGCAGCGCGATGCCGGTGTGCAGTGCCCATGCCCACGGCACGATCAGCCCGGCGAGCACGGCCAGCGGCCAGGCTGGGTGCAGCGGCTGTGGTGTTGCGCCTGCGGGCGGTCGCTCGGCGCGCGCCAGGCGCCAGGCGTGCAGGAGCAGCAGGCCGGTCAGCAGCGAGGCGACACCAAGCAGGATGGGCGCTGCCGCCGACCAGCCGGCCGCGGCCAGCGCCGACTTCAGCGCTTCCTTGGCCAGGGCACCGGCCAGCAGCGGCAGGCCGACCAGGGATAGCGCCGGCAGCGCAAACAGCAGTCCGCGCCAGCGGCTGGCGCCGACCTCGCCGCCGGCAGCGAGAAACAGCGCGATCTTGTTCAGACCATGGTGCAGTACCAGCAGACCGAGCGCGGGCAAGGCCAGCGCCGGCCCGGCCGCCTGCAGGGCCGCGAACGCGGCCAGCACCAGGCCCATCTGACTGATCGTCGAATACGCGAGCACGGTCTTCAGCCGCGCCTGGCCGAGACCGGCGATTGCGCCGTAGGCGGACGTCGCCAGGCCCAGCGCAAACAGCGCCACCGGTGCCGTCAACGCGCCTTCGGGCAACAGCCGCAACAGACCGAGCAGGCCGGCCTTGACCAGGATTCCGCTGAGCACGGCACTGGCCGGCACCGGTGCCACCGGATGCGCCAGCGGCAGCCATACGTGCACGGGAACGATGCCGAGCTTGACCGCAAAACCGGCCAGCAGCAGCCACGCGACCGGGCCGACCCCGGCCGCCGACAAGGCGGCGAATCCGGCATTGCCATGACCACCGGCCAGGACCAGAACCGCGGCCAGCACCATCGCCTCGCCCGCCAGCGCCAGCACCAGGTAGACGCGGCCGGCGCGCCAGGCTTCGGCGCTGCCGGCGTGGATCACCAAGCCATACGCGGCCAGTGTCATCAACAGGTAGCCGGCATAGAAGCCGGCGAGGTCCGCCGCGAGCAGGGCCAGCGCCTGACCAGCCAGGGTCGCAAGCCAGAAGCCGGCGAAGCGTGCGCCGCCATCGCGCACCCGGGTACCGGCGACGGCGCCGGCGAGCGCCCAGCCGATGCCGGCCAGCAGCAGCAGCGGCCGATTCACGACATCGACCGCGAACGTCATGCCAAACAGCAACCGCGGCAGCGCGAGCGTACCGTCACCGATCATCGCCAGCAGCAGCAGCGGCAGCGGCGCCAGCACCAGCGCCGACGCGCGTAGACGCGGCGACACGATCGCCGGCGCCAACAGCGGCGGCAACAGCAATGCCAAGCCGAGCAGCAGTGCGTTCATCGCCCGTACTCGCGCTCGACGATCAGGCGCACCCAGTCCAGCGGGCTGAGTTCAAACCCGGCCAGCAGGCCGGTCAATACGCTCACTGCAGCGGTGATCACGGCCGGAAGCACCAGCGCCGCGCGCACGGAACGCGTGGCCGGTTGCGGCGCCGGCCACTGCGGTGGCGGCGATGCCCACCAGATCCGCCGCAGCACCGGCAGAAAGTAGGCGGCATTGAGCAGGGTGCTCACCACCAGCACCGCGATCACCCAGTACTGGCCGGCGGCGACGGCGCCGGCACCCAGATACCACTTGCTGACGAAGCCGGCCAGCGGCGGCACGCCGATCATGCCGAGTGCGGCAACCGTGAATGCGATGCTGGTCCAGGGCATCACCCGGCCGATGCCATCGAGCTGATCGACACGCTTGCTGCCGAGCAGCTCGGCGTAGTTGCCGGCACAGAAGAACAAGGTGATCTTCATCAGACCCTGATGTACCAGGTGCACCAGACCACCGATGGTCGCCAACGGCCCGGCGATCGCGGCGCCGAGCGCGATGTATGAGACCTGGCTGACCGTCGACCACGCCAGCAGCTTCTTCAGGTCGGTCTGGCGCAGCGCCATCAGCGAACCGTAGACGATCGTGACCGCGGCGAGCACGGCGAGAACGTGGTCCAGTCCAAGCGCGTGCATGCGCTCGTTGCCGTAGACGTCATAGACCAGCCGGACGATGCCGAAGGCACCGGCCTTGACCACGGCGACGGCGTGCAGAAGCGCGCTGACCGGCGCCGGCGCGACCATCGCCTTCGGCAGCCAGCCATGCAGCGGCACCAGGGCGGCCTTGACCCCGAGGCCGGCAAGCAGCAGCACGAAGATCGCCCGCTGCGCCGGCTCGCTGCCGTCGAGGACATCGCCGAGTTCGCCGCCGGCAATGAAATCCTGGGCACCGACCAGGCTGTACAGCCAGACCAGACCGGCCAGGAACAGGCTGCTGCCGAACAGCGTATAGCGCAGGTAGCTGCGACCACCGGCCAGCGATTCCGAGGTACCGCGATGCACGACCAGGGGCCAAGTTGCCAGGGTCAGCAATTCGTAGAACACGAAGAACGTAAACAGGTTTCCGGCCATCGCGATGCCCATCGTCGCGGCGACCGACAGGCTGAAAAAACCGAAGAACCGCGCCCGGTGCGGGCTGCGCTCCAGATAGCCGATCGCATAGACCGTGGTCAGCAACCAGAGCACGGCCGACAGGGTCGTGAACAGCAGGCTCAGCGAATCGACCTTCAACACCAGATCCAGGCCGGGCAACAACGGCATCCGCCAGACGAAGTTCTCGCCCGCCTGGACGGCAACCAGCAGCACGGCGACCAGACCGAGCTTGAGCACGGCGGCGCCGAGATTGACCACGACGCGCAGGCGCTGGCGCCTTTCGCCGGCAACAAAGATCAGCAGCGCGGCCAGCAACGACACCAGGACCAGCAGCAGCGGCAGTGCGTTCATGAAACGGCCGCCACCGGAAATCCGGCCAATGCCAGCACCGGTGCGCCCGCGAAGCCGAGCGCGATCGCCGCCAGCGACAACAGCAAGGCCAGCACTTCAACCGAACGCGGCACGCAGCGGCCGGAACCGCCGGCATCCACGGCCGGACGCGCGAGCAGGGCCGCGAGCACGCGAAACAGGTAGGCCGCCGCGAGCAGGCTGCCGGCGAGCAGCAGCACGACCAGCCACCAGGCCCCGGATTGCCACGCGGCGAGCAACAGGTTCCACTTCGCCAGAAAACCACCGCTCGGCGGCAGTCCGATCAGGCTGACCGCCGCGAGCGCGAACGCGAACACGCTCAGCGGCGCGCGCACGTCGGCGCCCTGCAACTGGTCGAGACGGTCACCACCGCAGCAGCGGGCCAGATTGGCCGCCGCCAGAAACATCGCCGACTTGGCCAGGCCGTGGCTGAGCAGGTGCAGCACGCTGCCCTGCCAGGCTGCGGCAACCGGCATCGCGAACACCAGCAGCAGGTAGCCGAGCTGGGCGACGGTGGAGAACGCGACCACCTGTTTCAACCGCTGCTGCCGGTACGCCGCGAGCGAACCGTAGACGATCGCCGCAGCGCCGAGTGCGGCGAGCAGGACACCGGCCGAATCCAGCGCCGCCGCCGGATCCAGCCACTGCCACAGCCGCCACAGCAGCAGCAGCGCCGCCTTGACGACCAGGGCGGACAGCACTGCGCTGACCGGCCCGGGGGCGTGACCATGCGCCAGCGGCAGCCAGCCATGCAAGGGAAAGATCGCCGCCTTCAACAGCAGGCCCGCGATCATCAGCGCCAGCGCGACGCTTGTCGCCGGCCCCGGCCGCAACCCCGCCGCGACCAGCTCCAGATCCAGGCTGCCGGTGCCGGCATAGATGATGGCAACGCCGATCAGCCAGGCCAGCGACGCCAGCATCGCGAGCAGCAGGTATCGCATCGCTGCCGCCAGGGCGCCGACGCTGCCGGCACTGGCGACCAGGGCCACTGCAGCCAGGGTCAGCAGCTCCAGGCCGACATACATGTTGAACAGGTCGAACGCGAGCAGTACCACGTGCAGACCGGTCAGCAGTACCAGCCAGGCCGGCCAGAACGCCTGCCGGGCACTGAACCGAGCCGGCAGCAGCACCGCGTGCAGCGCCGCGACGAACATCACCACCGCAGTCAGCGCGAGCGCGAGCAGACCCGGCCCATCCAGGTGCAGCCGGATCGCGAGCGGCGCACGCAACCCGGCCAGGGCGACGGTCACTGGGCCGTGTTCCAGTACCTGCAGGGCCAGCCACGGCCAGGCGGCAAGCAGGCCGGCGCCGAGCACGAGTGTCAGCCGTGCCGCATGGCGTGGACGCATCGGAACTGCCAGCGCCGCTGCCAGCAACGGCACCAGCACCCACAGCGGCAGCAGCTCAGCCGCGGTGATCGTCGGCATCGCCGTTGTCGAGGTTGTTGTCGGTGTCGATGTCGTCACCGATGATGTTGGCGTCGTCGAGACTGGCCTCGCCGCTGCGGCGGTACAACGCCAGCAGCAGGGCCAGACCGAACGCCGTTGCCGACACCGCGATGACGATGCCGGTCAGCACCATCGCCTGGGTGACCGGATCGGGCTGCGCGCGCTCGCGGCTGCCGAGCACGACCAGGAGCAGGAACACCGCCGCGCCCAGCAGGTTCAGCGCCAGCAGCTTGCGCAGCAGATGACCGGCGACCAGGACCCCATAGACGCCAAGCCCGACCAGACCCGACGCCACGACCAGCCAGAGCAGGGGCTGCGTCAGCATGTGGCGCACGCCCGGTGCCGCGGCCTGGCGGCCGCGAAGCGCAGCAAGCTGCGCTCTACAAGGGTGCGCGACGGACCCCGCGTACGAATTGGAGCGAGGTCTTCCACCGCACTTTGTAGCGTCAAGCTTGCTCGACGCCGGGGCCTCGGCCGGAGCGCGCGCGTGCGCATGCCGGTCGCGTTCAGCGCACTACGCGCCGGCGCGAACTTTGGCGGCAGCCTCACGGTCGTCGCTCCAGTCCGGCGGCGCCGAGAAACAGCAGCACCAGGGTCAAGGCGATCGACACCGTCAACGCTGCTTCAATCGCATAGACCGCAGCCAGGCCGTCCAAGGCCATCACCGCGCCAGCGCCGGCCAGCGGCAGCAGCGCCAGTGATGCGAACACCAGCAGCCCAAGCACCAGCCACCCTGCCTGCATGCCCGGCAGCCGTACACTCGGCTGCAAACGCCCGCCCAGCGCCAGCAGCACACCGGCCGCAGCCAGCACCGCCCCGGCCTGGAACGCGCCGCCGGGTGCCTGTCCCCCTGCATGCAGCAGGTAGCCACCGACCAGGATCGCACTGGGTACTACCGCGGCCAGCAGGGCATCCAGCAGCGGTACCGTCTGTGGCGCCGACGGCGCCGGTGCCCGGCCGGCACGCTGCACCATCGCGACACCGAGCCAGGCGACCAGCAGCACCAGCATTTCCAGCAAGGTGTCGTAGCCGCGATACAGCAGCAGTACGCCGGTGACCGGATTGCCGACCGGGCTGTCCGGCAACGCCATCAGTGCCTGATCGCCGGCACTGTCGGCCGGCGCCGGCAGGCCAGCCAACACCAACAGCAAGGCCAAGGTCAGTCCGGCGCAGGCGATCGCCAGTGGCGCCGCCAGGCGTGATCGCAGCACCGCGCGCCGGCCCGCCCGGTCCGGTCGGATCGCAACCAGGCGCCGGTAGGTCAGCATCAGCATCGCACCGGTCAGTCCGGCACCGATGGCCGCCTCGGCCAAGGCCAGGTCCGGTGCGCCAAGTCGCGCCCAGACCACGGCCATCAACAATCCGAATACGGTGTAGACGACGATCGACGCGAACAGTGTGCGGCCGGCCACGACCACCAGCGCCAGGCCGAGCAGACCCAGACCGAGCAGGACGTCGAACAGCACGATCACTGCCCGGACTCCTCGCTGCGACGGACCCGGTAGGCACGGCGAGCGATCAGATGCGCCGACACCGACGATGCGGTCAATGCCAGCAGCCAGATCAGGCCGAGCAGCAGGCTTGCGCGCAGCGAGCGCGAATGTACAGCCAGGCCGGCACAGACCAGGAGCAACCCGAGATTGTCGGCCTTGGTCAGCGCATGCAGCCGGCTGTGTGTATCCGGAAAGCGCAGCAGGCCGACCGTACCGGCCAGGTAGAAGCCACAGCCGAGCAGCAGCAGCAGCGCCGTCAGTCCGTCGACCACGCTCATTCGTGCTCTTCCCGATCGCCTGCCGGCAGGCCGACGAAGGCGACGCTGAGAATGGTCGCCAGCAGTACGAACAACAGCGCGACGTCGCGCAGCGCCGGCAGCGCCATCCATTGCGCCAGCACCAGCAGTACGGCAACCGTGGTACTGCCGAACAACAGTGCGGCCAGCATGCGGTCGCTGTCGCCCGGTCCGCGAACGACGCGCACCAGGCCGGCCGCCAGGTTCAACAGCAGGAACACCGCGACCGCAACCAGCAACCCGTCCATGCTCATGACATCGGTTCCGGCAGCGAGAACAGCCAGCCGATCCACTGCTCCACCACGACCACGCCTGCCAGTGCCTCCGCTGCCAGCACGTGCACCACCAGCACATCGCCACGATCGTCATTGATGTCGAGATCGACGCTGAGCGTACCCGGCAGCAGGCTCAGCACAGCGATGAACATGGTCCTCGGCAAGCCGGGTGGCAGCACCAGCCGATGCCGGTGCAGTTGCGGCGCGACCGGCAGGCTCGGTGCCATTGCTCGTCTTGCGACATCGACGCCGCCGCGCCAGGAGGTCCAGACGAACCAGGCCGCAAACCCCAACAACCGCAGCGGCCGCCAGCGATGGACCTCGCCCGGTGCCAGCCAGGCACCGAACGCGGCGGCGACCGTGACCAGAAGCGCGCCGACCAGCCAATCGTCGAAACCAGCAAGGGCCAGCCAGGCCAGACCGAGCAACACCGCGACCTGGACCGCCCACTGCATGCGCCGTCGCAACGTAGTTGCGCCGAAACGCTCCCGCTTGTTGGCCAATTCGTTCATCGCCAACACCTTACCCGAGGATGCATGGCGAATCAGCCTCAGTCCGACCAGCGCGCGCTACTCCGAGCACGCAGCCACTCGATAATAGAACAAGCAGCGCGGCCAAAAATCATGATAGAACATTTCCCAAGCGCGACTGACTCCCGAATTTACGGCTCCGGAAGCGCGTCGCAATGCCTAGGGAGACGTTGCTGATCAGCCATGAACATCCACTGGATTCCTCCCACTACGCTGCTGTCAACGACAGTTCGCTTCCGGCGGCTCTTGTCTACAGCAAAGCGAACTATTTTCTGCCCCTGGCGAGCCAATACCTCAGAGCCGGCGATGCCCAGAAGCCTACTGTCCTCTGTGTCGAATACCAAGTCAGTCCTTCTTTCACTCGCTGGTTCGTAGATAACCTTGTTCCGACTCGCGTGAAATTCGGAACCGGTATGACGACTGCAGCTGCTGCGATAGCGGACGTCTTCACTGCACTCTGCGTCTCGGGCCGGCGAACCTTTGCGCAGGAGTTCGAAGAACAGGTATTCGCCGAACGCTGAGACCTCTTCGATCGGCTCGGGGATGGTCAGATAGCTCCAAGACTCTTGTTGGCTGTCCCAAACCGCTACACTGACCTCCGATTCGCTGTACATCGAACGAAGATTCATGATTGCCGCGAATCTCTGGTTTCGATACAGCACCCTCAGCAGCTCATCTTCGCCCATGAACTCGGATGGCGGATCAATACCGACCGGCAGTGCGGAGCGCTGATCTACCGCAATGGTTGCCAGCCCTTGCCGGTAGGACGCATTGCGGTGGCGATGCCATGGCCCTGTACCGGCGATCAATGTGCTCGCGATCAGTCCCTCATCCGACGGTAGCCAGCTGCGCTTTTCGAAATCGAAGACCCGCACCGGCCAAGAGTATATGCCGGTGTCTGCATCCCGAACTGTGTACTGTACAACTATCCGGAGCGGGTCTGAGAACACAGGAAATAGGGTTCTTAGCCCGACGTCGGAAGGCATGTCGACAACAATCTCGTCTGCGACGCGCGCTGTTGCTAAATCGACAACTCGGATGTTCGCGGACCCCTCGTGCAGGATGAGAAGCAGACCATAACTGATACTGTTATCAATGAGCACACCATCACTTCCAAGTTCCGTCGTGCTCCACTGCGCAATTTCGACCAGGTCGTTGTCATGAATGCAATAGGCCACCACAGGAAACCGAGACAGATCCCAACTCTCGCTCGGACTGGCCATGACGAATATCGGCACCTTCGTCGTCGTCTCTGCACCAGCCGGACTAACCAAGAAGGCGAATATCATTAAGCTAAGGTATATGCGAACAGACCAAGGAAACATAGTCTTCACCGCGATTGTTGAGCGGGTTGTTCTGCCAATACGGAACGCCGGGAACGTTGTTTCGCCAAACCATCCAAAGAGTGGTCGCACCATTGTAGTTCTTGATCCAGATGCCGTCCCTGAAGCTACGCTGGTTGCCGATGGGATTGTGCGCAAAGCTGCACCCGCCCGTCTGGATATCTTGGTGCACCGGCACACAGGGATTTGCCAGGTTCCCGCACGCCGGAAAACCTTGCGTCGGCGTGCTATTCGGATTGGAGATATAGGCCTCGTATTGGGCGCGCTGACCGGCCGTCGGGTGAGTCCATCGCCGTTCCGCTTCGACGCCATGCTGATTCAAGCGTACAAGCCCATCGGCAACATTTTGTCGCCAATTATGCACCGTCGCTAGCGTTGGCGGCGGATCCAGCTGCATCAGACCGTATCCATTGGGTGTACCCCATAGAGGGTATCCCGGACTGCTCAAAAACTGTCTGAACGTCGATTCCTGTTGCACTATGGCGTCCACGAACCAGGGGCCGCCCGCCACCGCCGCCTCGACATCTGCCCGAGCCGGGTTCAACCCTTGAATGATCAGATTTGCAAGGGATGAGGTCGATCTCAGCGGCCCGCCCCGATCACGCGCGAGAAAGGTTTCCAGTTGCACCTCGATCTGATTTGCCGTCATCACCAGATTGCCCCAAACCGGTTGCCAAGTTGTTACACCCAGCACCTCGTCCGGCGCTGCTTCCGGAACGGTTCGCCGGTCATTGCGGGTGTTTCCAACATATCCAAGATTCATTCGCCAAGCGTACGTCAGTTGCCCCTGCACGGCAGAAGGTTCAACAGTGGCCTCAAGTCTTAGAGTCGGCATTTCCGGTACCACGCTCACTTCATACTGAGGCTGCGGGTGTGGGGTGATCCGGACACGGAAGACTGTCAGATCGACTGTTTCAGGGTCGAGGGATCTCGGACACTTACCGCCGCAACTGCCGCTGAAAGTAACCGTGTGCGCGCCGGGAGTGGAGAATCGGAGCGTAGCTTCCGTGCCGGCCCCAGGAGCAGCAATGGCCTGAGAAGTCCATTCGCCGCCAGCATCGGGACAGTTTCCGGTTATCGCAGCCCGGAAATCGAGCTCGACGTACTCTGCCGGCGGCGAACCATGAGACATCAGCGGGAAGATCAGATCGTCTGCCCGGTTCTGCACCTCGAGCCGTACGCTGGGTTCCGGCTCGCAATCACAGTCACCCGACACGCGGTCGCACTGCTCGGGTTGATTTTCACCTGTGTTGGGCGGCGGCGGCGGCGGTCCACCGCCACCCCACCCCGCCTTGGTAATGCCCGAGCCCGGATCGCTCACAATCACCGTGCCGTCTTCGTTTACCGTGCCATTGCCCATCGGCACGAACAGGGCCAGATCGTGATCCCACTGCTGGATCGGAATCGTCTGGCCTGGTCGCAGCCCGGACGTGTTCGGGATTCGAACCTCGATCGGCGGATCAAAGCGGGTATTGGTTGGCTGGATCGTCCAGCCCACGGTCTCGAAGCGTCCGGCTGCAGCCAAGGGCACCATCGGCAAACGGTCATTGTGGACCGGCGCGATGGCTAGCGGGCCGATCCGACTGCCGTCCGGGAAGGTCACGCTGTTGGCCCGGACCCGCATCTGAAAACCCTCGAAATCCGGCAGGGTCAGTATGACATCCGAGTCACCACCAACGATCTGCGCCTGACCCAGGTCGATCGGCGGAAGGTAGATCGCATGCGGCAACTGGTTCAACTGACCCTGGATCACGCTGGCCTCGAAGTGCAGGGCCGGGTATTCGTGCAGGCTGCCACCGCGATGGAAACGCACATCGCGGCCATCGACGAACAGGTCGACCTTCCCGGGCGGCACCTGGCCGGCGAACTCGAAGTAACCGGTCTCGTCGCTGACAACGCTCAGCACCGTGCGGCCGATCGATAGCCGCACACCGGCAAGCGGCATGCCGGTGTGGTCGAGTACGGTTCCGGCCAGCCTTGTCGGACCGTCTTGGCGTTCGACCACCACGAGATGAAATCCGATCGGCCCGATGCGCTCGCCCGTCTCGGTCACGGCCTCAGCCAGGATGCGAACGGTGCCGGCGGCATCACCGGCCTGTGGGCGGACCACAGCAATGCCGTTGCGGTCAGCCTGCACCGTGATCGTGCGGCCGTCCTCGCCGATCACACCGGCCGGAGCCGAGCGGTCCGTGAACCGGGCTTCGCCGGACTCGATCCGAAACTCGACCAGGGTGCCGGGCACCGGGTTGTGCCGGACATCGTGCACCTGGACCATCAAGGCCTCGACCGGCGTTGAGTCAGTCGCCACATACTGCGTGCCGGAACTGCCGTAGACGTGCACGCTCGCCGGAGCATCTGCCTCCGCCGTAGCGCTGAACACGGCCTCTTCGGCAAAGCCTGGGCTCCAGAAACGCACCACGTCACTGCCCGGGCGCGCGTCTACGCCTAGGTGCAGCCGGACCTGGACCAGTCCCTCAGAATCACTGCTCAGCACGAGGTTGCGCGGCGGATTGACGCCGTCAACCACATCCGGCCCCTGGTCCTCATGAATTGAGCCACCGCCGCGCACGATGTCGACATGTACCGGCGCTCCGACGATTGGTTCACCATTGGCATCGAAGGCCTGAACTACCAGCGGCAGCGGCAGCAGACTGCCGGCCGGTCCATGCTGACGATGGCCCGACAAGGCCACCAACCGGCCACTGCCAGCCAGTGTGCGGACGATCTCGACGCTGCGGCTGCGGGCATTGCCGTGCTGATCCAAGGCCGTCACCTCCAGCCGGTTCAAACCGACTTCCAAGGGCACGTCTTCGGCCACATAACCCAGGCCATTCACCACGGCCTCCGCTTCGGCGCCATTGGCATGGTTGCGCAGCCGCACACGCGGCGCTGCGGTCTCAACCGGCGCTTGCACCGCGTCATTGACCAAGCCACGCACATCGATCCGGCGCAGCGAGGTCGCGCTCTCGGGCGCGGGCGATTCCACGGTCAGAAGCGGCGCGGTCTGGTCGACATAGACGGTGATGTGGTCACTGGCGCTGCGCCCGTGCGCATCGGTGGCGACTGCGCTGAGGTGGTTGGCACCCTCGTGCAGAAAGTAGTTCGGGAACGTGAAGCTGCGGCCATCCGGTGCTAACTGGGCTTGCTGTTGGTTGATCTGAACCGACACCGCCGGCGTGCTGGTACTGCCGGTTATGGTCACCGGACGCTGCACCGCGCCGGTGAGGTCGCGGGCGCCACCGGGACCGGGAGCCGAATCGGGCTCGCCGACCGGGCCGAACGACGACCAATCCGGTGGACTTGCAATCTCGATTCTGAGATCAGGAGCACGGTTGATCATCAACGATAGCTCGCGTTCGACACCATCGGGGTAGATGGCGCGCACGTCAATCAGGTTCGGGCCAACTTCAAGCCGCACGCGCTTTGAATAGACAAAGCTTCCATCCTGATCGCTCCCCGGCCCCACCGCTTCACCGTCGATAAGTACGCTCTGAGGTCGGATCGGATGCGATTGTCCGACTTCACCCAGAACCCAGTGTGCCCGAACGCTCACCTCCACATCGGATTCCAGAACCGGATCGAAGACAGTCGGGGAGAAAAGGCTGAGCGTGTACTCCCGACTCTTGTCAACGGACAAGGTGTAATATGCCCGCCCCTCTATCTTCGTTGTGCTGGAGACAAACACAGTGACCTGATGCTCGCCTGCTTCCAGCGGCTCGGGAATCTGATAGCGAATCGTACCTTCGCTTGCGCTACTCATCTCTATCTGCGCAGAATCGGTCACATCACTGCGAAAAATCAGTGCGATCGAGTGAGGGTCTATCTCCCCTCGCGCAACCCAAAACCGAATCACGATTTCCGGCGCAGATCCATGCGGAAGCGGAGAATCGATCGGCGCGAGAAGCTCCACTTCAGGCGGAGATCCCACAATGAAGTGGATTTGAGAGTTGGTTGAGTTGCCCGCGACATCTGCAACTTCCAACATGGCTTCGTAATCTCCGTCCGGCAGGTCGAAATCGACCAAATACGAAACCCCACCGGTGTCGACGTTGGCAGCTTCCGTGACCTCAACGCCGTCCACGAGCAAACGTACGCGCGTAACGTCGATACCGGAGCCGATATCCGCATAAGAAGCCCGAATCTCTGGCCGGGTAGTCAGCGGCGGCAAAAGACCGGATGGCTCGAAGTCGAAGATCACCGGAGGAGTCGACGTTCGAAAATTCCAAGTCCATGTCCGAAGTCCGTGTCGTACGATTACCCCATGCTCGCCTTCGAACAATGATTCGCTAGCTTTGAACAGGATGCTGCCGCCCGTCACCTGCGCCTGGGAAGTCAGCTCTTCACCATCGACGAGCAGGCGCCACCCCGCGGGGTCGAGGTCACCATCGAGCAGGCGCAGGCCGATCTCCGGCAGCGCGTCCGCGGGCAGCAGGCTGTCGGGCGCCGGCAGGCGCTCCACTTCGCCGGGCGGTTGCGGCTCTTCGAAGCCATTAGCGAAGATGCGGTCCGGGATCTCGCCGCTTGGGCCGGCTGCCTGCGCCGACGCGATCGCTATCAACGCGACGATGAGCAGGACGATGGCGGCCGTCAGCCGGTACCGGGCGGATATTGGGCTGCGGGACATCGTCGTATCGCCGTCAATGGGCATCGGGGTGGATTTCCATGGCGTAGCATCCTGTCCAATCTGGTACTGATCTGCTGTGCATAACCCGGGACAGATGGCCAGAGAGGCGAATTCAATGCGCATCAGTAGCCGTCTCCAGGGCGGCGCCAACTTTGGGGCTGCTCGAATCCGACGCTGGTGCGGCGGTCGGCGTATGGACACCGCAGTTGCTGGGGGATCGCGAGGTCGTCGGCACGGGCCGCGACAAATTTTTGCGCTAGCATCCGGGCGAGTTCCGATTTCGAATGTCGGGATTGCTGCCCGACTGCAATGGATCCCAGAACCTCACGCCTTCGGTCAGCGTCGAGCAACTCACTGACCAGCCAACGAAGCCAAAACCCTCGATTGTCCTGGTCGCCGACTTGTCGGCGCCGCTCAGACTCTTCTGCTGTTCGTTTGCGGCCGCCAGATTGCCGTTGGCGGAACTAACTATGCCCTGGCAGGTAGGTCCAACCACCTCGCCCTGATTCTGAAAATAGGGATGCGTATGCGGGAACGCTGAAGCAGGGCCAAAACTATACTGATTGCTAATCATGCAAAAATCATTAGCAGGGGAAGAGTTCTGACGAACGATGACAACTCGACCTTCGGTACAGTCGATCACCCCACCGTACTCTCGGTTCGAGCGAGGCCTTGCCATTAGAAAGTCGCCTGCCACCTCTTGAACTCGCTCGCGAGTGCAAGTATGTACGAAGAAGTCGCGCTTGAATGAATTCGGCTCGCAATCGGTACAGTTGTCAATCTCATACGTAACCGGGATTTTCCCGGTCGTGGTTAACGGCAGCGAAAGTTCGTGTCGCCCATGTGCGGTACCGCCAATGCTCCAACCGCCGGTGATATGGCTGGCACATGCGTTCGTCAGGCCCGATTTGTACTCAATGTTCTTGGCATCCGGCCTGATATATGAAGTAAATTCCTTCACCAAGGAATTCTCGAAGCCTCGATTGAGCTTGATCACGAATCTTTGCTTTTTGATCTCGACGGTATCGGCAAGTGTTGAGAGATCACAGAACAGGCGAAGATCACGCTCGGCTGGAGCCACTGAGGCGCCACAGCCACACTCGACAGATGCGCGAACGTGAAACTGCCCAGGCTGCGTGTAGGTATGATTGAAGTTGTTTCCTGTTCTTGTCGTGCCGTCGCCGAGATCCCATGTGTACCTGGGTTTCTTGCACTCGCCATTGATCGAAGCTCTGAACCTGTATCGATTTCCGTTGTTGCCTATCGGATCGTCAATCTCTTCTGCGCTGCCGTCAATCAGCAATGTCAGTGTCGCTCCCGACTGCTCGTCAGATCGGCCTGCTGGGCATTCGTTCTCTCCGGTGTTCGGCGGCGGTGGCGGCGGTCCGCCGCCCCAGCCGGCCTTGGTGATCCCCGAGCCCGGATCGCTGACGATCACCGTTCCGTCCTCACTGACCGTGCCGTTGCCCATCGGTACGAACAGCGCCAGATCGTGGTCCCACTGCTGGATCGGCAGCGTTTGGCCCGGCCGTAGCCCTGAGGTGTTTGGGATCCGGACCTCAATCGGCGGATCAAAACGCGTGTTCGTCGGCTGGATCGTCCAGCCCACGGTCTCGAACCGGCCCGCGGACGCCAACGGCACCATCGGCAGCCGGTCGTTGTGTACCGGACTGACCACCAGCGGGCCGACCCGGCTGCCGTCCGGGAACGTCACACTGTTCGGTTTCACCCGCATCTCAAAGCCTTCGAACCCCGGCAAGGTCAGGATCACCTCCGCATCGCCGCCGACGATCTGCACCTGGCCCAGATCAATCGGCGGCAAGTAGATCGCATGCGGCAACTGGTTCAGCTGCCCCTGGATTACGCTGGTCTCAAAGTGCAGAGCCGGGTATTCGTGCAGGGTTCCGCCGCGGCTAAAGCGCACGTCGCGGCCGTCAACGAACAGGTCAACCTTGCCCGACGGCACCTGGCCAGTGAACTCGAAATAGCCGTCCACGTCGCTGAGCACGCTCAGCGCCGTGCGCCCGATCGACAACCGAACTCCGGCCAAGGGCGTCCCGGCGTGGTCGAGCACCTTGCCGGCGAGCCGAGTTGGGCCGTCCTGGCGCTCGAGCACCACCAGGTGGAAGCCGACGGGACCGATTCGGCTGCCGTCGTCGGTCGACGCTTCAGCAAGGACCCGGACCGTGCCCGGCGTCTCACCCGCCTGCGGGCGCACCACGGCAATGCCGGTGCGGTCGGCCTGGACTGTGATCATTCGACCGTCTTCCCCGATCACGCCCGCAGGGGCCGAGCGTTCAGTGAAACGGGCATCTCCGGTCTCGATCCGGAACTCGACCAGGGTACCGGGCACCGGATTGTGCCGGGCATCCAGCACCTGGATCATCAGGGCCTCGATCGGGGTCGATCCGGCGGCGACGT
Source organism: uncultured Rhodanobacteraceae bacterium (assembly GCA_964522235.1). Taxonomy (GTDB): domain Bacteria; phylum Pseudomonadota; class Gammaproteobacteria; order Xanthomonadales; family UBA2363; genus Pseudofulvimonas. The sequence continues at coordinate 11,322 of CAZFUH010000009.1, read as the reverse complement.
ATTGTGTGCCGGAGCTGCCGTAGACATGCACGCTGTCGGGCTCGCCAGCTTCGGCCGTCGCGCTGAACACCGCCTCTTCGGCCAAGCCAGGGCTCCAGAGCCGGACAACATCGCTCCCCGGCCGTGCATCTACGCCGAGCTGCAACCAAACCTGGACCAGGCCTTCAGCGTCGCTGGCCAGCACGAGGTTGCGGGGTGGACTCACGCCATCGACGACGTCAGGACCCTCGTCCTCGTGGATCGAACCGCTGCCGCGTACGATGTCAACATGCACTGGCAAATCGGCGATCGGGCTGCCTTCGGCATCGAATGCCTGTACCACCAGCGGCAGCGGCAACAGGTCGCCCGCGGGGCCTTGCTGCCGATTGCCCGACAAGGCAACCAGCCGGCCACTGCCGGCCAGGGTACGCACGATCTCGACGCTGCGGCTGCGGGCATTGCCGTGCTGGTCGCGAGCGGTCACCTGCAGTCGATTCAGCCCCACTTCCAGTGGCACGTTCTGGGCGACATAACCCAGGCCCACAACCTCGGCCGCGACGTCGGCATCGTTGGCCAGATTGCGTACCTGCACTTGCGGCGATGCCGTCTCGACCGGAGCCTGGACGGCATCGTTGACGATACCGCGGACATCGATCCGGCGCAGCGAGGTGACCGTATCCGGTACCGGCGACTCCACCGTCAGCAGCGGTGCGGTCTGATCGACATAGACCGTGATCTGGTCGCTGGCGCTGCGGCCGTGGGCGTCAGTGGCAACTGCGCTGATCTGGTTCGCGCCTTCGTGCAAAAAAAAAGCATCGAACCAAAACGATCGGCCATCAGCCGACAGCATAGCTGACTGCTGGTTGACCTCGACGCGCTCGGCGCGCGTACTTGTTCGACCCTCGATCCGCACGGGCCGCTGCACTGACCCGGTCAGGTCTCGGGCGCCACCGGGTACGAGCCCTCCGCCCGAATCGATCGGACCGAAAGATTGCCAGTCCGATGGACTGTCAATGATGACCGATGGAGCCTCCTGAAAATAAATACGCAGTTGGCTCTCATCAACAATACCGTCGCGGAAACGAACGCGGATCGGGATCAAGTTCTCGCCAGGGTGCAGATCCACCTCGTCACTAAAATGATAAAGATACTCGGGTGGACTGGTGGAGCGGTCCCGTTTCAAAAAGGCATATTCGTCCGCGATCCATACTTCGTCGATCGGTCCGAAACGATCACTGGCCCTGACCCTCACTTCGATCGGGCTGGCGGCAACCACACTGTCTGCAATCGGGAACAAGACTTCCCAGTTGTTCTTGTTGTCAGCAGCGATCTCAAAACACCGGCTTTCGGAAGCATGTAGCGAAGCCGTGTTCCACACGTCCAGCGAAAAACAGTGGCGAGCCGGACGCTCTGAGGACGGAATGCGATAGGACAACGTGTAGGTGCCATCCGGATTCTGCTCAACTTCCGCCTCGACATCGGCCTCCAGATCAACACTCAGGCTGTGACGCAGCAGAGGATGCGCGCCACTGTCAAAAACCGCTCGAATCAGCGCTTCGGTATCATGAGGCAGTATCGCTTCGTCGGGCCCATCTGGGACAAGAACTTGAATCTGAGGGGCACCGCCCACCTGAAAACGTGCCTGCAGAACACCAAGCCCTCCATTCCCAGCGTGATCCTGCAGGCGGATTTGCACGAAGTACGGGCCATCTTGAAGCGGCTCTGACAACTCCAGTTCCAGCTCCGTGGTCCCGATGCTCGCCTGTTCGGTAAGATCGGTGGGCTCCGTGTATCGTCCGCCAAGCAGGAGAACACGAATGGAGGATACATCAACGCCAGACCCTACATCGGAGTACTTGGCCTGGATCGTTGGCTTTGAACCGGAGGGAAATGTTTCATCGGCAGGAAGAAACTCCGATACCCAGGGCGGGGTGCTGGTAATGAATTGCCAGGAGAGTTCAATTTCTCCGAAATGAACTTCAACCGCATGACTGCCTTCAAACATGGGCTCCTGCGGCACATAAACAATGCTGTCGCCGCTAGCAGCGGCGAGTGCCGTCAAATCCTCACCATCAACGAAAAGGCGCCAATCCCCAGGGTCGACCTCACTATCCAGAAGTCGCAGGCCAATCTGTGGCTGCGCATCTGCCGGCAACACACTATTGGGTTCCGGCAGATGCTCGACAGGGACCGGTGGCTTGGGCAACTCGAATCCCGAAGCGAAGATCCGGTCGTCAATGCTCCCGTCTGTGCTCGCGAACACGGCAAGCGGCACTGAGCCGGCTATCCAGGCGATCAGCAGCCAGACACGGGGATGCAGGCGATCAAATTTCTGTGACTGCTCAACGCACATCGTTGCCACTCTCCTGAGTTGGCTTGCCGAGAGGTACACGAGGCTCGGGGAGTAAGTTCGTCTCTACCAGATGCTCTGGGGCTGCTTCGATGTCATTGGCGGCTCCGCGGCGGCGCGTGAGAACCAGCCGCGCGACCTTGCGGCCGAGGGTCAGACCGTCGTCGTTGTCGTAGCGGTAGTGGATGCCGCCGAGCCGACGCGAGTTCGCGGCCTCCTCGGCCATCGCCCGCAACGCCGGCGCATGGTCCGGGAAGTACTCGGCCAGCACCTCGGCCGACGCACCGCTGAACCCGGCATGCCCGGACGGGTAGCTCGGGAACGGCGGCGTCAGGATTGCCGGCTTGAACTCCAGGCCCAGCACTCGACGCGCATCGGTCACCGGCCGCGAGGTCCAGTAGTAGAACTTGGCGTCCCAGACCGCGATGAAGGTATCGGCCAGCGCCATGTTCAGTTCGACGAACAGGCGTGCGGTGGTGCCGTCGTCGAGCCTGGCGCGCCGTGCATGCTCGATCGCGATCTCGTTCCAATGGCCGGGCGGCGTGACGCTGCCGTGACCATCGACCCAGAAGCGGGCGATCCGCAGCTGCTCTTCGCTGAGCGCGCGATTGACCTCGATGATGTCGTCGAGGGCGGCCAGGAAGGCCGGCGATCCGTACGGCGGCGGCACCGGACGGTACTGGTCCGCACGTTCCAGTACCCAGGGCCGCCAACGCGGCGCGTACGGCTCGTCGGGCGGGAAATAGTGGTACGGCGGCGTCGGCTCCCAGGTGCCGGGGCCATAATCGCGGCCTTCGCCGTACCATTGCAGGCGCGCTCCGTTCCAGCCGTACTGGGCGCCGTCGGCCTCGGCATGTGCAATCACCGCCGAACCGACCCCACGTCCGAGCGCCATCGCCCGACCAGCGGCAACGGGTAGCGCATCACGTTGCTGGCCAGTCAGCTGGGCGGCGAGCGCGAACACGATGCGCTCGAAGCCGCGCTCTTCAGCCGGAAACAGGTACGCGAGCACATCGGCCGCAGCCATCGACACCGCCAGCCGGGCATCCAGTTCGTTCTCGTTCGCAAGCAGCCAGGTGTCGTGCATCGCGACATGCACCAGGCCGAGGCCGCGAGCACCACGGGTCGGCATCATCTTGTGCTTGACATAGCGGCGCAGCTGCAACTGCGTCCACGGCAGGGTCAACGCATCACCGTTCGTCCACGCCGAAGCGATCCGGTCTGCTTCGCGTTCGGCGTCTTCCCAGGCATGGAATACCGATTCGGGCAGCGGCGGCGCGGTAAGCGCGGCTAGGTCCAACGACGAATGATCGAGCACGGCTGGCGCGCACCATGCACTCAATGGCGCCAACAGCAGCACCAGCATCGGTCCGAACCGGGAACGACGATCGCCGTCGTCTGTTCGGTTCAAACGTAGCCCGTTCTGTGCGCTGCCAACCTGACGCGTATCACTCATCGGGTGTCTCCATCCTGGCGGGAAGCGCAGCGAGCAGGGTCGGCCGTTAACACGAACGGCAGTATCCCGCCGATCGTTGCCAGCACCCCCCACACCCATGCACGCTGCCACGGTGGCAGCCTGTACTGAAAGCTCATTTCACGACTCCTGCCGTTCTTGCTCACCACCAGGGCGTCTGCACCGAATCGTTGTCCTAGACTCAAACGGCATGGAGACAACATGGTCCGCCTGCGCCGACGCAACAAGTACGTTGCGAGCGCTGCGGCCAATCGCCAGCACAAGTACCGCCTTGAGGCAACTCAAATCAATTCACGAACGGAATACCCAAATTTCGAGCAACAAAAAGTTGCGGCGCAGCCACGCAGATCACACGAACATTCTCAATATCGCCACCTGCGATCATATTGGCTCCATTACTCACGGTGCACACTTGACCAGGATCGCTCGGCTGCGCGGCGACGACGACCTGGTAGACGCTGTGATCAGGCAAACGTGTTGGAAATACGAACGTCCCGTCGGAACTGATCTCAATCTCGTCCACCGCGTTGTTCCGAAGTCTCAGCCCCGTACCTGACAAACCCGTCACGGTGCCCCCGATACTGTACAGGCGCCTGCCACAATCGATCGCCACATCGGTTACATCGCCTCCATCCACACTTCCGGCACCACGACTGACCACGCAGTCCTGCGCCGGAGATGTCGGTTGCCTGGCCACCGTGACCGAGTAATTCGCGCCATCGGCAACCGGGGTCGGAAACACGAATGGACCATCCGTCTCGACACGGAGGCGATCCCCGCCATTGTTCTCCAGTGTCAGATTGACACCCTCCAAGCCAGAGACCGTGCCACCGATGGTGAACCCTTCGCACAACACCTCGATACCGGTGACCGGCCCACCCGACACAGTTCCGCTGCCATTGACCACCTGACAGTCCTGACCACCGGATGGCTGAGTTCGTACCGTCACCGCATAGCCGCTGCCATCTTCGAGTGGCGTGGCAAACGCGAAACTGCCATCGGCGCTGATCGCCAGATCGTCGCCGGCGTTGTTCTGGAGCACCAGTCCAGCCGCTGTCAGACCAATGACCTCACCTCCAACTGAAAACGTCTCCACCGCGCAGATGACGCTAACGTTCGTGACATCGGCGCCCTGCACGACACCGGATCCGTTCAAGATCTGGCAGTTTTGCCGTGGCGACTGCGGTGCTGCCTGAACCACGATGTCGTAGTTGCTGACATCAGGCAGTCTCTCGTTAAAAACGAAATCGACATCGCGCACAGGTGGAGCCGGGGGTTGTGGCACCGGGCGAATGATCGAAGGCGTAACCTGCACTTCGTCGCCGCTTATCTGATTGCGAAGAACCAAGCCGGAACCGCGCAAGCCCTCGACAACACCGCGAACCACATACTCGCCGCAGCCTGGAGAATCGAGCTCCAAGCGGGGATCACCATTCCCACTAGGCATCAGCGGATCCCAAAACACGAGCCTACTGATCTTGCAATCCTGGCTACGGCCCCATCCGTGCAGGTGAAAGCCATTGATAGCCCTTGCTGCACGCTTGTCGCCGTCACTAGCCGCTTGTTGCCCCCTGTTGGCGTTAGCACGCTTTACCGTGTCGTTTCTTCCAATATTTACGCTGTCATAAATATTACGACACTGAGAGTTTGAACCGCCAATAAACCCGCCGGTTGGGTGATTTGTGCTGTAATGGGTGAAGTACGGGTGCGTATGCGGCAAGGATGCGATCGCGTTCTCCCACATCCCAGCTGCGTCAATTTTACAATAGTCATCTCCTGGGGAATCGCGCGAGAAACGAACATCGAAACCACCCTCGCGACAATACAGTCCTCCACCATGCTCTCGATTGGTCTTGTCGCGTGCAAACAGAAAACGCCCGCCCGCACCGACGGCCGTGGGAACCCGTCTGCCCTCGCGTGTTTGAGCCTCCATCTGATCGCGATCGCCTATCGAGCAGGCATGGACAGTGAACTCCTTTTCGTAGTCGCTAGGCTCACAGTCCTCGCAGTCACGGATCTCATAGGCCACGCTGAGTCGGCCGGGAAACTCAAGTGGCGATTCAACCACATGCCCCAAATGCTCCTGCCCGTCGATCGACCAGCTTGCTTCGATATGGTCTTTACACGCAGCCAGTGGCTTGGCTTCGAATTTTACCGGCCGTGAAGTCGGGCGAATGAAAGACGTGAAGGAATCTGAAATATCTGAATCGGATTTGATGATGTATTGTTCTTCGACAATACGGACTCTTGCGATATTTTGGTCGGCGCCATCGAGGTAGGTAAGATCGCAGAACAAGCGCACCTGCGTGGTCGCAGGTGGCACGGCCTCACCGCAGGAGCAAGTCACGTTGGCCTGAACCGGAAAACGACCCGGCTGCTCATAGGTGTACTGAACCTGTTGGCCAGACTGCGGCGCACTGCCATCGCCCAAATACCAGGTGAACTGTGGATCTTGACAATTGCCGAGCACCTCAGCGGCGAAACTCAATGATGCCAGTGGATCTTTCAACGCACCTTCAAACTCGGTCTGCCCGTCCACGGTGATGCGCAGCGAAGCGGTGGATCGGGTTCCAGCCGTTCTGCCTGGACACTGGTTCTCCCCCGTATTCGGCGGTGGTGGCGGCGGTCCGCCACCCCAGCCTGCCTTGGTGATGCCCGACCCCGGATCGCTCACGATCACCGTCCCGTCCTCGCTGACGGTGCCGTTGCCCATTGGCACAAACAGCGCCAGATCATGGTCCCACTGCTGGATTGGAATCGTTTGCCCCGGCCGCAGCCCCGAAGTGTTCGGGATTCGAACCTCGATCGGTGGATCGAAACGGGTATTGGTCGGCTGGATCGTCCAGCCCACAGTCTCGAACCGGCCCGCCGCAGACAGTGGCACCATCGGCAGCCGGTCATTGTGGACCGGCGCGATCGCCAGCGGGCCGATGCGGCTGCCGTCGGGGAAGGTTACGCTATTGGCCTTGACCCGCATTTCAAAGCCCTCGAACCCGGGGAGGGTCAGGGCCACCTCGTTGTCGCCACCGACGATCTGTGTCTGACCAAGGTCGATCGGCGGCAGGTAGATCGGGTGCGGCAACTGGTTCAACTGACCCTGGATTACGCTGGCCTCGAAGTGCAGCGCCGGATATTCGTGCAAACTGCTGCCGCGATGAAAGCGCACGTTGCGGCCATCGACGAACAGGTCGACCTTGCCCGGTGGCACCTGGCCGGCGAATTCGAAATAGCCGGCCTCATCGCTGAGGACGCTCAGTACCGTGCGACCGATTGACAGCCGCACCCCGGCCAGTGGTATCCCGGTGTGATCGAGCACAGTTCCCGCCAGCCGGGTCGGTCCGTCCTGGCGTTCGAGTACGACCAAATGAAAGCCGACCGTCCCGATTCGCTCGCCCGTTTCGGTCAGAGCGTCGGCCTGGACCCGGACGGTCCCGGGCGTTTCGCCCGACTGCGGGCGCACCACTGCAACACCGTTGCGATCAGCCTGCACCGTGATCGTGCGACCGTCCTCGCTGATCACTCCCCCTGGCGCCGAGCGGTCGGTGAAGACGGCTTCGCCGGATTCGATCCGAAACTCGACCAAGGTATCGGGTATCGGGTTGTCCCGCGCATCGTGTACCTGGACCATCAAGGCCTCGATCGGCGTAGAGTCGACCGCCACATACTGGGTGCCGGAACTGCCGTAGATGTGCACGCTCGCCGGCACACCCGCTTCCGCCGTTGCGCTGAACACCGCCTCTTCGGCCAAACCCGGACTCCAGAAGCGCACGACATCGCTGCCCGGACGCGAGTCCACACCCAGGTGCAACCAGACCAGGACCAAGCCCTGGGCATCGCTGTTCAGTACCAGGTTGCGGGGCGGATTCACACCATCAACGACATCCGGCCCCTGCTCCTGGTGAATCGAGCCGCTGCCGCGAACAACGTCAACATGCACCGGCACTCCAGTCATCGGTTCACCATCAGCATCGAAGGCCTGAACCACCAACGGCTGTGGCAACAGGCTTCCGGCCGAGCCGTACTGGCGGTTGCCGGACAAAGCCACCAGTCGGCCACTGCCAGTCAGAGTGCGGACGATCTCGACACTGCGGCTGCGGGCGTTGCCATGCTGATCCAAGGCCGTCACGTCCAGCCGGTTCAGGCCGACTTCCAACGGCAGGTCCTCAGCCACATAGCCGAGGCCGCCCACGACCGCCTCGACTTCGGCGTCGTTGGACTGGTTGCGCACCCGCACGCGTGGCGCTGCGGTCTCAACCGGCGCTTGCACGGCGTCGTTGACCAGGCCGCGTACGTCGATCCGACTCAGCGAGGTCACGCTCTCGGGTGTCGGCGATTCCACCGTCAGCAACGGCGCCGTCTGATCGACGTAGACCGAAAGGCTGGTACTGCCACTGCGCCCCTGCGCGTCCGTCGCGGTCGCCGTAATCAGGTTGCTGCCTTCATGCAAAAAAAAAGCATTGAACTCGAAGGATCGACCGTCCGGCGACACGACAGCCGACTGCTGGTTGATCTCGACACGCTGCACCGCTGCGCTGGTCCGTCCCTCGATGCGAATCGGGCGCTGCACCGCACCCGTCAGGTTTCGAGCATCGCCCGGCGCCGATCCGGCATCCGGGCCGACGGGGCCAAAGGACTGCCAGTCGCTCGGGGTGTCGATCTCGACCTCCGGGGCGGGCTCGAAATACACGCGAAGCTGGCGACGCTCGATGTGGCGTTCCGGTACGCCATCGAACTCAATCTCGATGTCGATCAGGTTTTCGCCGGGCGTCAACTCGACCTGGCGAAAATCATACAGATAATCCGCAGTTTTTACGGAGTAGTCGTACTTCGCAGAGGCAATCTCGCCTTGAATAGTGACCTTGCGTCGCTCTCCTTGCTGCGCCGTGCCGCGCACGCGCACCTCGATGGTCTTGGTAGCCACCACTGCATCCGGCTGCGGCGTCAGAATCTCCACCTCGCGACCCCAGTCCTGATCGATCTGGAAGCAGGTTTCATCAAGGAAGTCTTCATTCGAGAGCCCGAGTTCGTTGGTGGCGTACAACGAATAGCAATAGCTCCGCAGCGGAACGAACTCGTGGGTCGGCGTGTGCGTAATTAGGTAGGTGCCATTCCCTAGATCCTCGATCTGTGTTTCGACGCCCGGATCAGGAATACTAATTGTAAGTTCGCTCTTATCAAAATCATACCCGTTGTAGTGCAAAGCATGCGACCTCAACGGATAGCCTTCCGAGGCGACATGTATGCGCAGTGTCGGCGTCGAACCCATGGGCAGCACGCCAGACCCAGGCTCATGGGCGATGACCCTTGGCCGCGGACCCAGCGAAAAAAACCATGAGATTCGATAGACCGTGTCCGGAACGAAGCGGTCACGTGCCTGAAAGTGCACCCAGTAATTATGGGAATTCTCCAGAACGGCACTTGGCCGGTACTCGATTGACGCATCCGTGAGCACGGACTCCGGCGTCAGATCCACGCCCGAGGGCCCGTCATCATCTTCGTTTTCCTGGGCAGGATCGGGACCCAAGTAGCCTGGGCCAAACATGAACAAGCGTACACTCTCTGGATCGAACCGACCCGACAGGCCGCCGAATCGAAGGCCAATCGTCGGCTGGCTGCCGGCTGGAAGCACGGCGCCCTCTTCCGGCATGTACGTCACCGTATCCGGCCGGAATGCGTTGACCACCCAGGTGTACGATGCCGTGGCGATTCGGGCTTCGATCACATAGAAGCCCGGTTCCGCCGGCGCACTCAACGCATACTTGAGCCGGTTCTGACCCGGACCATGCGGGGTTACGACTGATCCATCGGTAACATCCTCGCCGTCAATCAGCAGCCGTATTTCGCCAGGATCGTGGCTGCCCGGGCGAAAGGGAATTGAGATCTCCCGAAAACCGGGCCGAAATCCACCCGGACCTGGCGATGCATGGGATTCAATCAGCACCGGCGGCTCGTAGGGCACACCCCCTTCCTCAAAGCCGTTCGCGAAGATTCGGTCTTCGATCTCGCCACGCGGGCCAGCCGCCCGCGACTGCGCCGACGCGATCACTGCCAACGCGACGATCAGTAGGAAAACGGTGACGCTCAGCCGACGTCGGGTGGATAAGGGGCTGCGGGACATCGTCGTATCGCGCTCAATGGGCATCGGTGCAGGTCTCCATGGCCTCGCGGCCATCGGGATCGGAATTCGTTGAGGCGAGCGCTGCATGAGCGGTGGTCGGCTGTCCGATGGTGGTCGGTGCGGCAGTCGTGTCCTGTGCATTGGTGCCTGCGATTGGCTTCGGCTCGGACGGTTCGACCAGGCCGGAAGCTTCGTTGCCTTCTTCGGCCGGATTGTGCCGGGCCAGAACCAGCCCGAGGCCGCGGGCACCGCGCGTCGGCATCGCCAGCATCGGTTCGAACCAGGAACGACCATCGCCGTCGTCTGTTCGGTTCAAACGTAGCCCGTTCTGTGCGCTGCCAACCTGACGCGTATCACTCATCGGGCGTCTCCATCCTGGCGGGAAGCGCAGCGAGCAGAGTTGGCCGTTTCATACCTGCGGCGACGTCGTAGGCACTGCGGCCGGCAAAATCCGCCCGCGACGGATCGGCACCGGCCGCCAGCAGAATATCGAGCGCCGGCCGGCTGCCGGCGTAGAGCGCTGCCGCCAGCGGGTTCGGCCCAGCCTGCGGCCGGTGGTTCGGATCGGCGCCGTGATCCAGCAGTAGCGCGAGAACCTGGACATGGCCGTGGTACGCGGCGCTGACCAGCGGCGTTACGCCGTTGCGATCGCTCGCATCGACCGAGGCGCCAGCATCGATCAGGATCTGCACGATCGTGGCATGACCCATCGCCGCGGCGTTGTGCAGCGGCGTGAAGCCGCGACGGCGGTCGCCGGCATCGGCCGGCACGCCATCGCCAAGCCAGCGCCGGACACTGACGGCATCGCCTTGCGCCGCGGCCTGCAGCAGATCGTCGATGCGTTCGTCGGCAGCTGCCTTCGCTGCCGCCTCGGTCGCCGGCAACGAAGGTGCCACGACGAGCAGCCAGCATCCCGCCAGCGCCGAAAGAATCATGCGTGCCTTGTTCATGGCTGTTGCTCCCGTTCCGGTTCGACGCGCGCCCGGCCGGTCCAGTCGCGAATCGCGTCCAGCCAGGTGTCAATGCGCTCGGGCACACCGGCGCGCTGCCAGCGCACCCGGCCCTCGGGATCCAGCCCAACCAGCAACGGCGCTCCCGCCAGATCCAGCAGGCCGAGAGAATGCCGGAGATCGGCGCGCACCCAGCGCGCCTGCGGCATCTCCTCGGGCAACACACCGGCCAGTTGGGTGAGGTCACCATCGCCGAGCACGATGAACACGACACCTCTGCCTTCGTGCTCGGTCCGCTGCAGTCGCTGCAAAAGTGCCAGGCTGGTGCCGCGGCTGAGGTCGATCACGACCAGCACCTCGTAGCCCGATAGGGCCAGTTGCGCCGGTTCTGCGGCTGGCGCTCGGCCGCTGCGGTCGATGGCCTGAACCAGTAGGCCGTCGATGCTGCGCG
>CAZFUH010000008.1:0-27788 GCA_964522235.1 uncultured Rhodanobacteraceae bacterium | reverse complement strand
CGCGTTCCCTTGATTGGAGCCACCAAAGGTGGCTGGCCTACCGAAGCAGTTGCAACTGTTCCAGCCTCTCGTCTTCCTTCTCCTGATTGCGGATGTACGCTCGGATCACAGCTTCGTCGCGGGCCACCGTCGATACGAAGTAGCCCCGCGCCCAGAAGTGCTCGCCGACGAAGTTCTTTACCTTCTTCGCGACACCAGCTGAAGTGCGAGAAGTCCTAGCTGAGAAGCTAGGCAACCTGCTGGAGTTCGTCGATGGAGCCGCATCAGCGGAGTACTTGCAGAGTCTTCGCTACTGGCCTGAACATGTTCAGACCCAGGAGACTCCCAAGTGAAGTGCTGGCCTCATAGAGGTCCGGGTTACCGGAGGCTCGGGTCTGCTGTAAGGGAGGAGGGGTGAGTTTTCCTCTTTGCTGCTAACCACCAGAACGTCGCCCTTCGTCGCTGACGAATCTGCCGCGTTCGCCGGGCGTCCTTACGCAAGAGCTGAGAACTGACCGGCGCGATTCGACCCAAAGCGGACACCAGTAAGCGCAACTCACCTCTGGTACTTGGCCATGATCGTGAGCAGTGCGCGTGCTCGCGTGGAAATTAGCGCGGTGACTCGTGACCGTCGGAATCAGGTCGGCGACTGACCTCGACGATCGGGGGCACCTGTGCGCGGCGCTGGCTTGGTGCGCCGATAACGGGTCGTGAGGCGTGCTACCAGTCCGATTCTGCTGCCTTGGCCATGGCCGGCTTCAACGAAGCGACGAGAGTCTGTACTTCAGCTCTGGCGATGGATTGGAGCTTGGGCCAGTTCTTCCTGTCCCCGCGGGCCCTTGCACAGGTTGGGCCATTCCAATCCGATTCCGTTATGAGACCGTAGTTGCATCCAGGGCCGTCGCATGTGACGCCGCGATAGGAGTGGACGAAGTTGCCGATCTCATACTTGTAGCGGCCGTCCCTAACCGCTATCGATACGACATAGGAAATGTCACCCCCGGCACACGCTCCGCCCACGAACGAGGCCGGTTCAAACGCGACTACAGGCTTCGCGATGATTTGTCCGCCAGCTGAATCGGCAAGATCAATTGTGGCTTTGGCAGACGTGAACGCCATTCCGAACCAGGACAGGGCGGCCGAATAAAGCTGATCCTTGGTGGCACCGTCCACCGCCACCACTTCGGTCATGCCAATTGCTGCTGGGCCGGCGGGGGTGGGCACATCGATGGAGGACGTCGGCCGACTGTCCGGGGACGCTGTGTCTTGGTCCATCGTTGGCGCGCTTAATGCAGTCAGCTGAAAAAGAAGTGCGAGAATCACGGTGCCTCCTTTGAATGGAAAATTGCGAAGCGCCTAGACGCAATGGCCCGACCGAAAACCTGACAGGCCGCCGGATAGTCCCCCGATGACATGGGGCCATCAAGGTCTACTTGACTCCGTCTGCAGTATCGAAATGGAGCGAGAATGTGTGGGAGTCGTCCACGTGAAGCGATCCTCTTCAACGATCCCGCTGTAGAAAAGCCGCTATGGGCTATCGGGATGAGCCTGTTCTTCGCGATCCTGTTCGGTTTCCTGTGGATCAGCGCGTTCGTCGGGTTCAAGATGGGCGCCGATGATCTGATCGCCGCGTGGCGCGAGAAAAAGGCGGATCCGGGACCAAAGGCATAGCTGTTCCGTGCGCTCCCTCGACGATAGCTCTGGCATACAACGGACTGCTTTTCTGGACCCACCTTCGTACGACTAAAACGCCCCCATAGGGGCGCTATCTTGCTCAAGATTCGATGTTTCAGTGGTGGGACAAACTTAGCCGCAAGCGACGCGCCTTTGTTCTTGCAAGAAGCTATCGACCGGAGCGGTCTTCTCCGGCGGGTCCTCATCTGCCTTCTTTGCCAAGTCGGACAGTATGGTCCGGATCTCAGAAGCGGCAAACCGACCAAGTAGGTCGCGAACCATCGGCTGATAGCCGATCCCATGATACTCGGCGATTCGCTTGAGCATCTCAATCAGCGGAATCGGTAGCCGAATCGTAACAAGCTTCATTGCTAGGGCCTGATCCACCGCAGCTTCCACTTCTGGCGCAGCGCGGCGCACATGCTTGGCATCACTGCCCAGCTCTCCAGATTCCCACTTTTCGTTCAGAGTTTCGTCAACGGTGGTCATCAGGTTCTCTCCGTTTCATCTTCGTACATAGCAACATTCGATGCGCTTGGCGGGAATGCTGTTCTTAGGTAGACCGCTCCATCACGAAATACAAAACACACCTTCAGAAGGCGGCCATGATTGTTAGGGGCTATGAACCATAGGGTTGGAGGTTCAGTTCGATGTTCTTCGCTACTATCTTCCAAGAAGCCGCGTGAACGGTTCTCAAAGCACTCGTAGACGTCTTTTAAGGACACCTCATGTTTGGCCTGTAGCTTGGCCCGAATGCCTTCTGAACAGATGATGCGCACGGCACCCTCCCTCCCCCGAGTAGTGCATCGTAAATACGGAGAAGGCCTATCGTCAACAACAATTTATGACACGCTGTATTTACGGAGTTTGAGTTGGGGGTGGGCGAGCCTGGAAAGGCGGCCGGACGAGTGTCGGATCCCATCATTCCTTCACATTTAATTCACCGCCGAATCCAGGGAATCAGATAGTCGTCTCCGTTGTCCCCCAAAGCGTTAGCGGGCTGCTCCACTTCGCTTGTGAGCACCTCCTTGATCCGCTGCTCCTGCTCAGCTTTGGCTTCCGCCTTCTCGCGACGATCCTCGTGGCTGGCCATTGCTGCCCGCTCCACAATTCGCATGCGGTGGGTAGTGCCGCCCAGGTCATCCACTGGGATGCCCTCGATCTCCAGCGCTGAGCGAATGAACCCAACAATGCGAGGCCCGCCCATGCCGAGCGATGCGAACGTCCACCGGCAGGCGCGACGGCGAGTTCGGTGCGAGCGTGCAGGTCGAGCCGATCAAGCCCGCCGCGGTCACGCTGACATGGCGCGCCCGGAGGAGGGTCGGCTGATGCGTAACACCGTCGACGACCGGCAAGCGCACGCTGTATTCGGCAAGCTCGCTGCAACGGCGCGCAAGCCGCCGATGCGTGCGGTCGCTGCCGAGATGGATCAGGCCGCGCGCAACACCTTCCCCCGTGAAACGGGCTCATGGGGGCACTGTGGCGGCCGCATTCGCCCCTGACACTGCAGGCGCGACGCGGCAATGCGGCAGCCTGCTGCCGACCCGCTTCAATCGCGGTCGGCGCGCGCGAGCAAGGTGAATGCCGGTACGTCGCCAGCGCCGGCATCACCATCCAGACGCAACCGCATTTCGATCGGCCGACAACAGACCGGGCAGTCTTCGACATAGTCCATGTCGCCGCTGGACAGATCGACGGCAGCGTCGAAGGTTTCGCCGCAGTATGGGCAGTCGATTTGCGTAAAATCGATCATGGCGTCGGAATCGGGGTCATCGCGATCCACGCTCGCGGTGGCGACGGATCATTCGCATTCAGATCATCAGGCCGCGACCACCATCCACGCGCAATACCTCGCCGGTGCTGTAGCGTGCGTCGCGGAGCAGAAACAGCACGGCATCGGCAATGTCATCGGGACTGCCGATGCGCCGCAGCGCGGTCGCCGCGAGCACGCTCTTGCGATCGGCATCGTTCTTGCCGTCCTCGGGCCAGAGCACGGCACCGGGCGCAATCGCATTGACCCGCACCTGCGGACCCAGTTCGATCGCCAGCGAGCGGGTCATCGCGACCAGCGCGGCCTTGGCCATGACATACACCGTATGCCGGGCCAGCGGCCGTTCGGCATAGATGTCGACCAGGTTGACGATCGCGCCAGCGCTGGCGCGCAAGTGGGGCGCCGCGGCCTGGGCAAGGAACAGCGGCGCCTTGGCATTGCTCGCGAACAACTCGTCCCAGTGCTGCTCGTCAATCGTACCGATCGGGGTCGGATAGAACGCGCTGGCATTGTTGACCAGGGCGTCGAGACGGCGATAGTGGCGGATACAGCGGTCGATCAGGGCCGGCAACGCGGCGGTATCGGCCAGTTCGGCCGGCAGCAGCAGGACGCTGTCGGCACGCGCCGCTTCCAGCTCTTCGCGCAGCTTCTGCGCCTGCTCGGCGGAATCGCGGTAGTGCAGCGCCAGGTCGTAACCGGCGCGATGCAGGCGACGGGCGATGACGGCGCCGACGCGACGGGCGGCGCCGGTGACCAGGGCCACCGGCGCACCAGGGAAGGGATCGCTCGCCGGCATCGCTCAGTCCGCCATCACAGTTGGCGCCGATCCATCTGCTGCACCGCAGCGGCCGCTGGCCGCCTGCAACGAGGATCGGGACGAGAATTCCAGGATAGTTCCGTTCATGTCCGCTACGCTAACGCCTGAAACGTCATTGGTCGATCATGCCGCATCGTCTGCCCGCTCCGGATATCGAGGCCGCCGCCCATTCGCGCCGCCTGGCCGAGCATATTGCCGCCGAGATCGCAGCCAATGGTCCGTTGCCGTTCGCCCAGTTCATGGCGCTGGCCCTGTATGCGCCAGGCCTGGGCTACTACAGCGCAGGCAGCCAGAAATTTGGTACGGACGGCGACTTCGTCACCGCGCCAGAGCTGGGGCCGGCATTCGCACATGCGCTCGGGCACTGCCTGGAGCTGGCGATGGCGGCGCTGCCGGAGTGGACGCTTCTGGAGATCGGCGGCGGCAGCGGCGCGCTGGCCGCCGATCTGTTGCTGGCGCTGGAACGGCGTCACGCGCTGCCGCAGCGCTATCGCATCCTGGAAGTCAGCGCCGACCTGCGTGCCCGTCAACGGGAAACGCTGGAGCAACGCTGCCAGCATCTGCTCGACCGCGTCGACTGGCTGGACGAGCCGCCGCACGAGAGCTGGCGCGGGGTCGTGCTCGCCAACGAGGTCATCGATGCCCTGCCGGCATCGCGCTTTGCACTGCGCATCGACGGCCTGCAAGAGCAGTACGTCGCTGGCGGTCCGGACGAGTTCACCTGGACCGAGCTGCCGGCGCCGCCGCTGCTGGCCGAGATGGTGCAGACCCGGCTGGCCGACTGTATGGGCGATCTGCCGCGACCGTACCGCTCGGAGATCCACACCACGCTGGCGCCATGGCTGGAGGCGGTGACCGATCGCCTGCAGTGCGGCCTGGCCCTATTCATCGACTACGGCTATCCGCGCCACGAGTTCTACCGCAGCGAGCGCCGCGACGGCACCCTGGTCTGCCACTATCGGCACCACGCGCACGACGACCCGCTGATCCTGGTCGGCCTGCAGGACATCACCGCGTTCGTCGACTTCACTGCCCTGGCCGAGGCCGCCGATGCCTGCGGACTCGATGTCGCCGGCTATACCTCTCAGACGCAGTTCCTGCTTGGCAATGATGTCGAGGGTTACCTGCGCGATGCCGATGCGCTGTCGTTCGCCGACCGTCTGCGCGTGGTCGATGCGGTCAAGAAGTTGATGCTGCCGGGGCAGATGGGAGAACGTTTCCAGGTCATGGCGCTGAGTCGTGATCTAGACACCGAAGGACTGCGCGGCTTCCAGCACGACCTGCGCTATCGTCTGCTGCCGCGGCCGTGACCAGCACGATCGGCCTCCCGCTCGGTTGCCAGGCAATCCGATCATGACTCTGGACGATGCGCCGCGATCTTCGGTACGACTGCTGCTGACCGCACTGACCGAGCCGGCCGCGGATGCCGGTGCCGTCGCTCTGCGGCAGGCGCGCAAACGCGCCGCCGCCGAGATCACCCGCCACCGCCTGAGCACCCTGTTGCCGGAGCTGGATTTCGGCGCCATGCGACGCGGCGCCAACGGCAAGCCGTATTTGCCTCCACCCTACGAGCATTGGGGTTTCAATCCCAGCGACAGTGGCGGCTGGCTGCTGCTGGGCCTGGTCGAGGGTGCCCAGATCGGAGTCGATCTGGAGCTGCGTCAGCCGCGCGTGAAGGCGCTGGCGATTGCGCAACGGCATTTTCCCGACGACGAGGTCGATTGGCTGCGAACCCAGGACGATCTCGACCACGCCTTTCTACGTCTGTGGACGCTGAAGGAAGCGCTGTTCAAGGCGATCGGCCGCGGTCTTGGCTATGGCCTGCGCAAGGCCTGTTTCCTACCCGGGGACGATGACCAGCTGCGCCTGGCCACGCTGGACGGCAGCGCCGCCCCGGCATCTGCCTGGTCGTGTCGGGAACTGGAGCTGGGCGCCGGCCACGTTGGAGCTGCGGTCTGGTCCGGCCCGATGCGGCCGCTGCACCTGCAACGGCGGTAGGCAAGGGCATGATTCGATCGCTGGCGCGTCGCCGATTCTGCGGTCAGTAACCTGCGGCCTGACCGTCCTTGCGACTCTCGCTGGCACCGATCCACACGCCCTGCTCATGATCGCGCGCGATCGCCTGGTAGCCGCCGAACGGACCATCGGCGAACTTGACATGGTGACCCTTGCGCATCAGTGCACGGACGGTTTCGTACGGAAACCCGGACTCCAGCTCGACGACGCCACCGTCCGACATGATCAGGTTCTGCCCGGCAGGCTCGGTCGAGCCATCGTGATGAATGCGCGGAGCATCGCCGGCTTCCTGAAGATTCATGCCGAAATCGATCAGGTTCAGGAGGATCTGGACATGGCCCTGCGGTTGCATCGCACCGCCCATGACGCCATAGCTGAGCCAGGGCTGGCCGTCCTTGGTGACGAAGGCCGGGATGATCGTGTGGAACGGCCGCTTGCCGGGGGCGAAAGCGTTGGGATGATCGTCCTTGAGCACGAACTGCTCGCCACGGTCCTGCAGGATGAAGCCCAGTCCCGGCGGGGTCATGCCCGATCCCATGCCGCGGTAGTTGGACTGGATCAAGGACACCATCATGCCGTCGGCATCGGCCGTGGTCAGGTAGATGGTATCGCCGTGCTGCAGCGCCGGGTTGCCTGCTTCGACGCTGCGGGCGGCGCGTTCCATGGAGATCAGCTGGCCGCGTTCGTTGGCGTAGTCTTTCGAAATCAATCGTGCGACCGGTGCCGGCTGGAATTCCGGGTCGGCATACCAGCGCGCACGGTCTTCGAACGCCAGCTTCTTGGCTTCGACGAACAGGTGTACGTGCTCGGGACTGCCGAAGCCATAGGACTTCAGATCATGGGGTTCAAGCAGATTCAAGATTTGCAGCGCGGCAATGCCCTGACCGTTCGGCGGCAGCTCCCACAGTTCGTAGCCGCGATAGGTGGTACTGACCGGATCGACCCATTCGCCCTCGTGCGCGGCAAAATCCT
Source organism: uncultured Rhodanobacteraceae bacterium (assembly GCA_964522235.1). Classification (GTDB taxonomy): domain Bacteria; phylum Pseudomonadota; class Gammaproteobacteria; order Xanthomonadales; family UBA2363; genus Pseudofulvimonas. The sequence goes on along the minus strand of CAZFUH010000008.1, from coordinate 20,559 downwards.
CGGCGCTCAGAAAGCCGCCCTGTTCGGCGATGTAGTCGCCGACGACCGCAGCTATCTCGCCCTTGTAGAACGCGTCCCGGCCACCGCGGGCAAGCTTTTCCAGGGTGTCGGCCAGATACGGGTTCTTCCAGATTTCGCCCTTGCGCGGCGCTCGACCTTCGATCGTGAACTGTTCGGTGAAACCGGGAAACGCCGACAGCCTGGGGACACTTCGATGCCAGTAGTAGGCGATCACCTCGTGCACCGGATGACCGTCGCGGGCATAGCGGATCGTCGGCGCCAGCAACTCGCGCATGCCTAGCTTGCCAAAGCGTCCGTGCAGTGCAAACCAGGCATCGACGGCACCGGGTACGGTGACCGGCAACGGGCCATGCGACGGCACGTCGGTGTAGCCGTTGTCGCGGAACCAATCCATAGTCAACGATTTTGGCGACCGGCCGGAACCGTTGTAACCATGCAGGCGTCGGGTCCTAGGATCCCAGACGATCGCGAACAGGTCGCCGCCGATGCCATTGCCGGTCGGCTCCATCAGTCCCAGGGCGGCGTTTGCGGCAATCGCGGCATCGACCGCGCTGCCGCCGGCCTTCATGACGTCGAGCGCAATCTGGGTCGCCAGCGGATGAGAGGTCGCGGCCATCGCGGTCGGTGCGAACACTTCCGAACGGGTCGCGAACGGCGCCCCGGTAATGCGATCGGCACCGGCCACCGGCAAGGCCAGGGCGGCGGCGGCCAGACTCAGAATGCTGCGTTGCATGATCGAAGACTCCCCTTCAGGACCGATCAAGCATAGCTCGGCTGCGCTGTTCGGCCCGCCCAGGAACGGCGCGAAGACGCTGAAGCGGTGGCCCGATGCGGTGCATCAATGCATGACGGCCGAGCGATCGGGCGCGGAATTGAAGTCGGCAACCAAGTCAGCTCCTAAGCATTGACGTCTTCTTCACACAGTCCGGGATGAACCGGGCGCCGTCGGCCCCTGGCGTTTCAGCGAAACTTTCGGCATAGTCGCGCCCTGAAGGGGAGTAGCTCTCCGTCGCCGGATCGTCAGTACGGGTATGAAAGCCCCGGTCCGGCGGGTGGCCAGGTCGCCGACCGGGCCACGAGCAAGACCTTCGCCGTTCGTCGGCGATGGTCTGTGCGCGAAAGAAAAGCACGCCTGGGCCGGACCAACGGCCCGGGCGTTTTTCTTTTTCGGAGATGGATGGCTTGACCAGTATCGGCACCCCCTGGCTCTGGACCATATTCGCCGTCCTGGTCGTCGTCGCGCTGGCGATCGACCTGATCGTCATGAACCGGCGCGGCGCACACCACGTCGGCTTCCGCGAAGCGGCGATCTGGAGTCTGGTCTGGATCGCGCTGGCGCTGGCCTTCAACATCGGCCTGTGGCTGTGGCTGCGCGAGATCGGCGACAACGCCGTCGCCGATCGAATCGCCCTGGAGTTCCTGACCGGCTACCTGATCGAGAAGGCGCTGGCGATGGACAACCTGTTCGTCTTCCTGCTCCTGTTCACCCACTTCTCGGTTCCGATCGAGCAGCGCCAGCGCGTGCTGGTCTACGGCATCATTGGCGCGATCGTTCTGCGGGCAATCCTGATCTTCATCGGCGCGGCGTTGATCGCGCGCTTCCACTGGATCCTGTACGTATTCGGCGTGTTCCTGGTTCTGACCGGGGGCAAGATGCTGTTCTCGTCCGGCGAGCCACCGGCGCTGGAGAAGAACGCGATCCTGCGCTGGGTGCGCGGACGCTTTCCGCTGACCACGCGCTACTACGGTGACGCATTCCGGGTCCGTCTGGACGGCCGGCGGGTCTATACCCCGCTGTTCCTGGTGCTGGTTCTGGTTGGTGTCACCGATGTCATCTTCGCCGTCGACTCGATTCCGGCGATTTTTGCCATCACCTTGGATCCGTTCATTGTTCTGACCTCGAACGTGTTCGCCGTGCTCGGTCTGCGGGCACTGTTTTTCCTGCTCGCGGGCCTGGCCGACCGTTTTCACCTGCTCGGCTACGGCCTGGCCCTGACCTTGGCCTTCATCGGCATCAAGATGCTGATGATCGACCTCTACAAGATCCCGGTCGGCTACTCGCTGCTCGTGGTCGCACTATTGATTGGCGGCGCGATGGTACTGAGCCTGTTGCGCCCACGGCAGCACGATCCAGACGACCCCCCGCTCGCCGGCCGCCCGCCTGGCTAGCGCAATCAGCGCGCCGGCAGATCGACGCGCGACGGCTTCAGGCCACGCGCCTGATAGGCGCGCCAGCGTGCGCGTGCGGCGACGCGGCCGGTCTCGTCGGTGGGAATGATCTCGATGATGCGCGGACAATCCAGTTCGACCGCAGCGACGCGCAGATTGATGAGGACCGCGGGGATCGGCACGGTCTGCCCGGGTGCGGCGATCAATACGCTGGCAGCGGCAGCATCGACATCGTCGGCCAGGCCATGCGGCACGAACACGGTTTCGCCGAGATCCCAGAGCCGCTCGTCCAAAACCTGCGCCTGACTTTGGTCGGCGGCCAGGATCACGGTGGTGGCACCGGCCTGATGTGCCTTTGCCGCCAACGACACCGGCACCGCGAGCGGATCGTCCGGATAGCGGGCACTGCCGTCGTAGAAATCGACCCGGATCATGGCGGCGAAGTTTTCGCTCAATTCGATGACGGCAGTGCCTGCCGACTCAGATACTCGACCAGCAAGGGCACCGGCCGGCCGGTGGCCAGGCCCTTGCGGCCCTCATCCCAGGCGGTGCCGGCAATGTCCATGTGCGCCCAGCGCTGACCTTCGGTGAATCGCCACAAAAAGCACGCTGCCGTGATCGCGCCGGCCCATTTGCCGCCGAGATTGCTGAAGTCGGCCACCACCGAATCCAACTGCTCCTGGTAGTCGCTCCACAGCGGCATGCGCCAGGCACGGTCGAGGGTCGCGGTACCGGCGTCCAGCAGTTCCTGAGCCAGGGCATCGTCGGCGCTGAACAGGCCATGCGGATGCTTGCCGAGCGCGACCACGCAGGCACCGGTCAAGGTCGCGCAGTCGATCAGTACCTGGGGTTGCAGGGTCTTTTGGGCATAGGTCAGAGCATCGCAAAGGATCAGTCGACCTTCGGCATCGGTGTTCAGCACCTCGATGGTCTTGCCCGACATCGAGGTCAAGACATCGCCAGGGCGGTAACTGGCGCCGTCCGGCATGTTCTCGACTGCCGCCGCAATCACGCTCAGGTTGATCGGCAGGCGGGCGCGGGCCACGGCATTGAACGCGCCGAGCACGGTCGCAGCGCCGCACATGTCGTACTTCATTTCCTCCATGCCCGGACCAGGCTTGAGCGAGATGCCGCCGGTATCGAAGGTGATGCCCTTGCCGACCAGCACATACGGCTTTTCCCCGTCGCCGCCACCGCGCCAATGCAGCACGATCATGCGCGGCCGATTGGCACTGCCGCGGGCGACCGCAAGCAGGGCACCCATGCCCAGCTCGTCCATCTGCTGCTCGTCGAGGATCTCGCATTCGACACCATCGATCTGCGCCGCCAGCGCCTGCGCCTGCTCGGCCATATGGACCGGCGTGCACAGATTCGGCGGCAGGTTCGCCAGTTCCTTGGCAAAGAGGATGCCTTCGTTCAGCGCTTGCGCATGCGCCAGGACCGTGGCGTGCTCATCGCCTCCGGGCAGCTCGATCCGGGTCAGCGCGCAGTTGCGGGGTTTTTTCGTCGCGCTGTACTGGTACAGCACCGAGGCCGCGATCTGCGCCGCCTGGCGCAGGTTCCAGGCACGATCCCGGCCGGGCACATCGAGCGTTGCCAGGGCCAGATGGACGCTCTTGGCCGCAGTCTCGCGTACGCCCCGGATCGCCGCCGTCATCGCCTTGGCGTAGGCAGCGGCGTCGAACTTGCCACGCTCGCCGAGGCCGACGACCAGAACCCGCGGTGAATCCAGACCGTCCAGCCGATGCAGCACGGCTACCTTGCCCGCCTTGCCGCTGATATCCTCGCTCTCGATCAACGCCTTGATTCGTCCGCCGGTAGCCTCGTCGATTTCGGCGGCTGCCGAGGTCAGCACGCGGTCTTCGTAGACACCGACAACGATGGCTTCCGCGCCGACGGAGCGCGGTCGGGTCTGGCTTAGTACTAATTCTATCGACATGGTATTCCTGGCAATCAGCGGCAAAGACGCGAACCAAGCGCGGCTTCACCAAGGTCAACGGATTCGTCGCGATGTCGAGATCGCGCCGGGCGCGCGCTCGATCGGCTAGTGTACTGGTAGTGTAAGGGAAGCCGCGGGCAGGAACATGTTGGGCCGAATCGACCGCTACGTGATCACCGAACTGCTGATGGCCCTGCTGGCTGTCATGGCTGTCATGCTGGTGATCGTTCTCGGCGGCGTCATGGCCGACACCCTGAACAAGATCGCTCGCGGCAAGATCGCAGCCGCCCTGCTGCTGTCCCAAATTGGTCTGCGTTCGCTGGAGGCTCTGGTTCTGATTCTGCCGCTGGCTCTGTTCCTGGGTGTCCTGCTCGGGCTGAGCCGACTCTACCGCGATGGCGAAATGGCAGTACTTGCCGCCTCCGGCTACGGCCCGCGGCAGTTGCTCAAGCCGATCGCGGTCGTCGCCATGCCGGTCGCGGCGGTTCTGGCAACGCTGTCGTTCTGGCTCGCGCCCAGCGCAGCGCAGGCGAGCAATCGGATGATCCAGGAGGCCAGCCGTTCGATGCTGGTCGCCGGTCTGGATCCGGGTCGGTTCACCGAGATTCCCGGCCGCAATGCGGTGCTGTACATCGGCCAGATGAACCCGCAAGGTACTCGCTTCGGCCAGCTGTTCGTCTACAACGAGTCCGACGAAGGCTTCGACATCATCACCGCCGAAACCGGCGAGTTCATTCGCGATGCGATCGACGAGCGCTATCTGCAGCTGAATGATGGGTTTCGGGTCGAAGGCGCTCTCGATGACGCCGCGTTCCGGACCATGCGCTTCGCGCGCAATACCGTGCGCGTTCCGGACGCGCCGGAAGCACCGCTGAAGAATCCGACTGCCGAACAGGACACCTTGGCGCTGGTGAGTGACGACAGTCCGGCTGCGCGTGCCGAACTGCACTGGCGTCTGAGCGCAGTACTGGCGCCGCTGCTGCTTGCCTGGCTGGCCCTGCCGTTGTCGCGTTCGCCGCCACGCCGAGCCCGCTACGGCAAGATCCTGCTCGCCCTGCTTGCCTACCTGGTGTTTACCAACCTGCTCGGGCTCGGTCGCGCCTGGCTGCAACAGGGCCTGGTACCGCCGGACATCGGCCTGTGGTGGGTGCATGCGATGGTGTTGGCGTTGACGGTCTGGTTGTACCGTCGCGACAGTCGCCTGCCCGGCGGCGTCGGGAGCGGCTGATGCCGGTCGCCGAACAACGCCCAAGGGGTGAACCATGCGTGTGAAGCGCCTGGACTGGTTGTTGGCGACCACGGTCGCCGGTGCGATCGGTATTGTTCTGGCGATTCTGATCGGCTTCGACGTGCTGCAGGCGCTGATCGGCGAATTCGAGGATCTTGGTGATGGTGACTACACCCTGCTCAAGGCCTTGGTGTATGTGGCCTATACGGTGCCGCGACGAATTCATGAGAACTTCGTCCATTGCGCGGTGATCGGCACCCTGGTCGGTCTGGGCGTGCTTGCCAGCCACGGCGAGATCACGGCCATGCGCGCGGCCGGTCTGGCCAAGCGGCGAATCGCGCTGGCGGCGACGGGCACCGTCGGCGTGCTGGCGTTGTTCGTGTTCATTCTCGGCGAGACCGTCGCCCCGGAAGGCGAACGCTGGGCGCAGGCATTGTCGGTGCAGGCCAAGCACCGCGACTACGCCATGTCCGGCCTCGGCCTGTGGGCCCGCGACCGCGATACCGTGGTCAATGCCAAGAGCGTGCTGATCAATGAAGGTCGGCTGGAGATGCGCAACGTACGCCTGTTCCGGTTCGAACCCGAAGGCCGGCTCGCAGCGATCACGCAAGCCGAGCGCGCGGTGCACGAACTGGGCGCCTGGGAAATGGACGACGTACGCCATTTCCGCTTCGACGATCGTCGCGTTGAGCAGGAGACGCTGGCCAGTGAACGCTGGCAGTCGACTCTGGATCCGGAGGTGGTCACTCAAGGCGCGATCCGAGCGCGCCACCTGAGCATTGCCGCACTGTGGGACCACTACGGCTATTTGCGCGAGAACCAGCTCAATACGCAGGCGGTCGAGTCTGCGTTCTGGTCGCGCCTGACCAGCCCGCTGCTGACCCTGGCCTTGGTTTTTGCCGTGACCCCATTCGCATTCGGCGCATTGCGCTCGGGCGGTTTCGGGAAACGCCTGTTCCTCGGCATCGTGATCGCGGTAAGCGCCTACTTCACCCAGCGTGCATTGATCAATCTGGCCGATGTCTACGGCTACAGCCTGCCCCTGGTCAACGCCCTGCCGGTGCTTGCTCTTGTGGCGATCGGCACCTGGTACTACCGAGCTAGCTCCTGAAGCGCTTCAGCTGGTCGCGATAGCTGCGGCTGAGCTTGACCTCGTGGCCGCCGTCCAAGGTCAGAAAATACTCGCCGTTGATGTGCGGGCGCAGTTCACGAACGCGTTCGATGTTGACGATCGTCGATCGGTGTATCCGGGCGAACCGGTTCGGGTCAAGCTTTTCCTCCAGTTCGCGCAGGGTGCCGCGCAGAATATGGGTCGCGCCACCGGCGTGGATGCACATGTAGTCGCCAGCAGCATCGATCCAATCGATCTGAGTTTCTTCGACCAGGACGGTGCGGCCACCGTCGCGGATCGCCAGACGCACCGGACGATGTTGATCGGGAACCCCGGCGCCATCAGCCAGAGCCTGCTCCAGGGTCAGATCGGGCTGGCCGGTGACGCTGCCGAGCAGGTTCAGCAGATGATCGCGCTGGGCAGCGGCGGCGCGCGCCAGGGCCTGCTCGCGGATCCGGTACAGGGCCTGATGCAAGCGCGCTTCCTCGACCGGCTTGAGCAGGTAGTCGACCGCGCTGCTCTCGAATGCTCCGATCGCATAGTGGTCGTAGGCGGTCACGAACACGACCATTGGCAGCCGCGTCAGTGGCAGTTGACGCAACACCCCGAAGCCGTCCAGGCCAGGCATCTGCACGTCCAGGAACACCAGGTCGGGCTTTTCCGCAGCAATCATCCGCACCGCCTCCTGGCCGTCGCCGCACTCGCCGACGATCTCGATATCGGCCTCGCCGGCGAGACGCAGGCGCAGACCACGCCGGGCCAGCGGTTCGTCATCGACGATCACGGTTCGGATGTGTTGTTCCATGCCTGGGGCCTGTTGTTCTGCTGCCAGCGCACCGAACCGGCGATCCTCGGTGTCCGGCGCGAATGCCGTAGTGTACCGGTGGAACACGGTCGACAAGCGGGTCGGACCGTCAACCGCTGCCGGCGACTTCATACGGCAAGACGATCTGCGCTTCGCAGCCGCCGCCCTCGCGCCGACGCAGAATGAACCGGCTGCGCTGACCATAGAGTACGCGCAAGCGCTCGCTGATATTGGCCAAACCGACGCCGCTGCCGGTGGGCAAGCTGCCATCCCGCGGCAGTTCCGGACAACCGGGACCATCATCGGCGATGACCACGCGCAGACTGTCGTCATGGACGGCAGCCTCGATGTCGATCGTGCCGCCACGGACGCTGCGAGCAATCGCGTGCTTGATCGCGTTCTCGATCAGTGGTTGCAGCAGCAGGCTCGGAATCAGGGCGCGGTATGCCGGTTCCTGGATCTTCGATCGCAGATGCAGGCGCTCGGCAAAACGGATCTTCTCGATGCCCAGGTACAGGTTGATCGCGTCCAGCTCCTGCTTCAGCGTCACCCGCTGCATTGGATCGCTGTCCAGAGAATGACGCAGAAACGCGCTCAGGCTGGTGACCATGCGGTTCGCCGTCTCGCTATCGCGATCCAGCACCAGGGTCGAAATCGCGTTCAAGGTGTTGAACAAAAAGTGTGGGTTGAGCTGATAGCGCAACATTTTCAGCTGCGCCTGGTGCGCGGTCGCCTTTGCTTGCAGCGCGCTCTCGGTCTGCCGGCGCATCTGCCGGTAGTACTTGATGCCCAGGTACAGGCCGGTCCAGCTGAGCACGACATAGAGCATCGAACCGAAGTAGCCGATGTATCCCCAAGGCATCTTGATGATGCATTCCCGCGGCGGGTGCAGCCAAAGACAGTACGGAACCGCCATCTCGACGTAGAGCAGCGCCCAGACGACGGTGCAGACGAATACGCCGGCTGCCACTGCAGCCGCGAACCGTGGCGGCGCAACTCCCCAATAGCGCTTGAGCAAAGCGCGCAAAGCCAGTGTCAGCGTGAACCCGATCGCGCCCGAACTGAGGCTGACAACGAAGTAGCTCCAGTGCTTGCCGTAGCTCAGCGCGGTCAGATAGTGCAGGGTCGAATAGCCCAGCCAGCCCAGGCCATGCAGCAGCCAGAACTCGCGGCGGCCGGGCGAAAGAGCGGCACTTTGCAGGGTCGTCGAAGCGGACATCGTGCCATTGTAGCCGCGCCATCGGCCAGCGCCGGTCGCTCCGGCGCGAGCCACGCTCCGATCGGCTGTTATTGCCTGTCAAGCGCCCCAGGGCGGCATTGAAAGATCGTCACAGCCTGACCCCGGGTCCTTCTACATCGGTTTCCGGCCTCTGATCTCGGCCACGCTCCCAGCGTCGTATCGACCAGGCGACCAGGAACCAGAGCAGGGCGACGGCAATGCCCAGCGCAGCGAACTGCTTCGTCACCAGACCCAGGCCCATCAGCGCGACGATCCCCCACTGCGTCAGCACGTCGCCGCCGCGCCAGACTGCGGTGTCGATGAAGTTCTTGGCCTTGTAGCGCGCTTCCCGGTCGACCTGGGTGAACAGGGTCTCGCGAGCGGGGCTGAGCATGCCGAACTGGAAGCCGCGGGTGACGATCTGGCCGATGGCGACCGTCAGCACAGCGGGATGGCCGTAGATGATCCCGAAACAGACCATGACCGCCAGGGCTGGCGCCATCAGCAGCCAGCCGGCACCGAAGCGGATCAGCAGGAAGCGGGTCACGCCCAGTTGCAAGGCGATCGCGACCAGGTTGATCCACAGGTCGAGATTGGCAAAGAACGCCACCCGTTCGGCCGAGTCCGGGTTCGCGCTCTGCAGGTGGATCTGCCGGTTGTACAAGATCGTACCGACAACCACGCCACACAGCATCAGTACCGCCAGACGACGCAGAATCGGCTGCTCGAATACCAGACGGGCGCCAGCCAGCACTCCGCCTCCGATCGGCTCCTCACGGCTGTGGCCTTTGCGGGCGATCTCCCGGGCGCGAGCCCACGGGATCAGATTCGCGATACAGACCAGACACAGGACCAGGAAGCAGGCCGACACTGGCAACAGCAGATCGACCGGCAGCGTCTGTGCGAGCTGACGGGTGATCAGCGGTCCGGTGACCGCGCCCAGGGTGCCGCCGGTCGCAATGGTCGCGAACAGCCGTCGCGATTGTTGCGGCTCGTAGATGTCGGACATGAAGCTCCAGAACACCGAGACCACGAACAGATTGAACACGGTGATCCAGATCGCCAATGCGGCCGCCGAGCCGCGACCGAACACCAGCGGGTCGATGCCAAGCAGTGCTGCCAGCAACCCATTGTGCTGAAACAGCAGCCAGAATCCGCCCAGACAGGCGATGAAAAACAGGTAGACGATCGGCAGGAATCGCCGTCGCGGCCAATGCGCGACCAGCCATCCGTAGGCCGGCACCAGGGCGAGCATGATGAAGAACACCGAGGTGTAGATCCACTGCATCTGACCGGCACCGAAGCGCACGACCATTTCATCGCGCATCGGCCGGATCACGTAATACGCGCACAACAGACAGTAGAAGTACGTGAACGACCAGAACAGGGCGCGTGCTTCGCCAGGCTCGATGCTGAGCCAGGCCGCCAGACGCGGTCGGCGCGCGGCTACGCCCGCCGTACTCACGCCAGCGGCCGCTGCACCGTGGCATCGCCCTCGTGCAATAGCGGCGGCAGCGGACAATGCAGGGCAGCGCAGGCGGTTCGCAACAGTTCGCTCTCGGCGACGTCGATGCGACCATCGTGCAGGATCGCCCGGGTCATCGCCGCCACCAGCAGCGACTTGCCGGCCGGCTTGAGCTGGTCGAGCTCGGTCAGAACCCCGGCAAGGCGCTGCGGCCAGTCGATCGGCACGCCATAACGGGGTGTCAGCGCCGAACCCAGTTCGCTGACGCCGGCGGCGAATGCACGCTCGGCTTCGCCCGGACGATCATGACCGGCGCGTGCCAGCAGCGAAAGCACCAGAGCGACCGCGGACTCGCTGTCCTTCAGAGAGCGCCGGCCGTTGCTGCGGGCCCGGCTCGGCGTGACTGCCTCGGCAATTTGCTTGCGCAACAGGAAGCCCAGGCAGAACTCGAACAGACTGACCTGGCCATCGGCGGCGATCAGCTCGCTGGCCAGCTCGCCGACCTGTGTCATTCGTGCCGCCGGCAACCTGCGCAGGCTGGCAAAAGCGATTTCCGCCAGGGGCAGTCGTTGCATTGGATGCAGGGCGGCCAGATGCGAAGTCAACGACGCCGTTTGCGCCGCCTGCTCGGCATCGAGCACCTGTTCGACACGCGCCAGCTGCCGCGTCCGCACCGTGTCGTCGGTTGAAAGCAGCAGCGCTGAATACAGGGCTGGCGTCAGCTCCGGGGTATGGGCAACTCGATCCAATTCTGGCGGCAGATGGGCGTGCAGGGCGCCGGCAACGCGGTAGTCATCGCTGCCGGGGTGGCCGACCTGGTCGACGACCTGATCCGGCTGCACCGGCGACAGGCCGGAAATCGGCAGGCCGGCAATGATCACCGGCGCCGGGATCGCGGAACCGGCTTCGCCCAGAACCTTGCCGAACTCCAGGTCGGGAAGCGCCGAGCGCTGCTTCTCCGCCTGCTTTCGCTCGACCTCAAGTTCACCGCGCCGACGCTTCCACGCCGCCAGGTCGTTCAGCTTGAATCCCGGCTCCAGGGACGCGATCCGCTGCTCCAAAGGCGGGTGGGTCGCGAGCAGGCGCGAATAGCCGACGCCATCACCGAACAGCAAATGGCTGACCTCCTCACCGTCGGTCGCACTCAGGCGCGAGCCGGCCTGGTGCGACGCGATCGTCTTCAGGGCTCCGGCGATGCCGCTGGTCTGACGGGTGAACTGCACCGCCGAGGCGTCGGCAAGGTATTCACGCTTGCGCGAGATCCCGGCCTTGATCAACCGCGCGCAGAACAGCCCGACCGACCCGATGACCAACAAGGCAACGCCGGACATGATCACCGGACCGGCATTGCGCCCGCGTACGCGCATCAAGATACGCCCGAACACGGCCAGCAGGGTGATCCCGGCCAACCAGCCGATCAGACGCAGGTTCAGACGCATGTCGCCATTGAGGATGTGACTGAATTCGTGCGCTATGACGCCTTGCAGCTCGTCGCGATTCAACTGTTCGAGTGCACCGCGGGTCACCGCGACGGCGGCATCCGAGGTATTGAATCCGGCGGCGAAGGCATTGATTCCAGGCTCATGCTCGAGCACGAAGATTTTCGGCACCGGCACGCCGGACGCGATCGCAATCTCCTCAACGACGTTGCGCAGCCGCTGGTGGTTCAGATCGCTGCTGCGGGCCGGGATCTCGGTACCGCCAAGGCTGCGTGCGACCGCCTCGCCGCCCTGACTGAGCTGGGCGACACGAACCATGCTGGCGGCTGCGATCACCGCCAACGTCGCCACTGCGACGCCGGCCAGAAGGCCGGCCCGCTGCTGGACGACATCGATGAATCCGGCCTGCCCGCTTCTCCCCGGCAACGAGATTGCCGGTTGATTCCAGTACAGCGCCAGCGCGACGATCGCGACGACGGCAACGATGATCACAGTTACTGCAACCGCGAACAACGCGATCAGGCGCCGCGAATCGACCCGGGCCTGTCGCTGACGTTCAAAAAAATTCATCTCTCCGCCGTCCCCGAGCGGTCAACGAAATCGAACGGCACCGTGCCCGTCACCGCGCAGCGGCATACGGGCACGGTGCCAGACTCAGCCGAAGTCGACCTTGACCGCTTCGCGCTTCTCCGGCGATTCAATCTCGAGCAGGCTCGCGGCCTGGAACGCGAACATGTTGGCGACGACACTGCTCGGAAAGACTTCACGGCGGTTGTTGTAGTTCATGACCGCATCGTTGTAGGCCTGGCGCGCGAACGCGACCTTGTTCTCGGTCGAGGTCAGCTCCTCGCTGAGCTGCATCATGTTCTGGTTCGCCTTCAGATCCGGGTAGGCCTCGGACAGCGCGAACAGTCGACCGAGAACGCCGGCAAGCTGGTTTTCGGCACCGGACAGGGCCTGCATGGCTGCCGGATCGCCCGGATTCATCTTCGCCTGATTCAGGCCGTTGACGGCTGCGTTGCGCGCCTGAACGACCGCTTCCAGGGTTTCGCGCTCATGTTTCATGTACTGCTTGGCGACCTCGACCAGGTTCGGGATCAGGTCGTAGCGGCGGGTCAGCTGGACGTCGATCTGGGCGAACGCGTTCTTGTACGCGTTGCGTGCCATGACCAAACCGTTGTAGATGCCGACCGCCCATAGCACCAGGCCGATCAACAGCGCAAGAATCACCCAGGACATTTCGACCTCCGCTTCCAGTTCAGGACATGGTTGGGGTTAGAATCCACGCATCCTATGCGCACGCCGAAGAATACCACGCGCCTGACCATCGCCTTGCTGGCGGTCTTCCTGCTCGCCGGAGAGGCCCGGCAATCCGCGGTTGCCGCGACAACTGCGGCCAGCGATCGCGCGACCCCGGGGCCTGATCGGAAACAACAACACCAGCGTCTGGCGACACTGAACGAGGAGATCGCCGAGTTCGCTGATGCCCTGTCCGAGCTGCCGAGTGTGGCCGGCCTCGGGATCGTCATCGTTCACGACGGGCGAATCACCCTGGCCAAGGGCGCCGGCAGCCGCGACGCCGGCACCGGCCAGGCAGTCGGCGCCGATACCCTGTTCCGGGTCGCTTCGCTGTCGAAAGCCTTTGCGGCGACCATCGCCGCTCAGCTCGTTCGCGAGAGCGCACTGCGTTGGGACATGCCGATCCAGCCCTGGCTGCCCGGCTTCCAGCTCGCCAGTGCCGACGATACCGGCAGGGTCACCTTGCGCGATCTCCTCAGTCACCGGATCGGACTGCCGTTCAACACCTTGGACCGGCGTCTGGAAGGCGACGAACCGTATCCGATCCTGGTCGAGGCGCTGCAAGGCGTACCCATGACCTGTCCGGTCGGCGACTGCTTCGGCTACCAGAACATTGCGTTCAGTCTGGTCGGCGACCTGGTGTTCGCCACTACCGGCGACTTCTACTCATTCCAGGTTGAAAAGCGTATTTTCGAACCGCTTGGCATGCACGGCGCCACCTACGGCCGAGAAGCGCTGGAAGCGAGCGGCAACTGGGCACGGCCGCATGTGCAGCGCAGCGGCCGCCTGGTCGCCTTGACGCCGAAGGACACCTACTACCGGGTTGCGCCGGCCGCCGGCATCAATGCCAGTGTCCAGGACCTTGGTCTTTGGATGATTGCACAGATGGGCGGACGGCCGGATGTGCTGCCGCAGGAACTGCTCGATGAACTGCAAACAGCCATCGTCGACACACCGTACGAGATTCGCGGCACCGGCTGGCGCCGGCAGCGCCTGCGCTCGGCCTCCTACGGCCTGGGTTGGCGGATCATGGACTACGCCGGCGAGCGGCTGATCTTTCATGCCGGTGCCGTGCAGGGCTATCGGGCAATGCTCGGCTTCCTGCCTGAGCACGGCTTCGGCGTCGCCGTGCTATGGAACAGCGAGGCCGCGGCGCCATCGGCGTTGATGCCCTTGGTCCTTGACCAGTACCTGGGCCTGCCCGAAACCGATTGGCTGGAGCGTGACCGGTTGCTGCCGACCGGCACGCGCCGTAATGCCCGACACGAGGCAGCGGCTCCGACCGCGTCCGATTCGCAGCCCTAGTGTAGTGCGCCGGAAGTTTCGCACCACACTAGTCAAGACTGAAATCGAAGCGCTGCCGCAGTCGTGAAGCGACCGGCTCGCCGTTCTCGACCCTCGGCTCGAAGCGCCAGTCCTGCATGACCCGGATCGCGGCCCGATCGAAAACCCGCGGCGGACGCGCGGCCACGACCTGGATATCGCTGACACTTCCTTCGCGACTGACGGTGAACTCCACTTCAACCCAGCCTTGTTGACGACCGCGCAAGGCCTCTCGCGGATATTCCGGTTCGACGCGCGTCAACAGGCGTGCGTCGCGCACCTCTGGAAGGGCGCGTGCGGGCGCTGTCGCCGGCCGGGTCGTGGTCGTGGTCGTAGGTGACGCGGGCGTAGCGACCGCGGGTTCGGGTGTCGCGGGCGCCGTCGGAGTCAACGCGCTGGCCAAGTCGGACGCCGGTTCCGGCGGCGGTGCGGCCGGCTCGGCAGCGGCGGCGGCCTGCTGCTGACCCTGCGCTGTTGCAGCCGCGGCGGCCGTCTCTGCCGCCGCGGCTGCGGTGGCCTGGGCCGAACGACCGCGCTCGATCCGCTGGTTCAGACTGGTAACCGTGAATGAGTTGGGATTGGACCTGCCGAGCATGGCGGTCAACCGGTCGGCCTCGTCGAAGTCACCACCATTGATCGCCTGTTCAGCGCTGCTGACGGCAATCCCATACAGGTCATTCAGCGCTTCGCGCGCGGACGGATTACTCGGCTGACGCTCAAGTACCGACAGGTAGAATTCGTAGGCGTTGCTGCCCGCAGGCGACACCAACTGACTGGCCGACATCGCTCGGCGCGCGTCGGCGAGCAGGCCGCTGACATCGCCGGTAGCCTGCGCCGGTCCAGTATCGACCTCGCCGGTGATCGGCCCGAGCAACTCGGTGCCACCGCGGAACTGGCGCACCGCGAGCACCACGACCAGGATTCCGACGATGACAATCAGGGCGATGATCAGGCCCTTTTGCAGTCGTTCGATCGAATCGGTGTTCTGTCCAGCCATGTCGCCTTACTCCCGTTGGGCCGTCCCCGATCGATCGAGGACGGCGTTCGCTACGGACTTGCAGCGTCCGCTGCTTCTACCCGCATGTCGCCTATTTGACCAAGAGCGTGTAGGGCTTGGCAAACGATCAGTGATGAAACCGGCATTTGTTTGCACCTGTGTCGGCTGTAACAACTGTTACGGGGTACTCCGGCGCGGTTAACGTATGGGGTAGATCACTCGAGTAAGCAATCGTTCCTCCGGCGTAGTGGCGGGATCGCTGACGTAGATTTCCTGAACGGCGCCGTCGCGAACGTGGCCATGGGCTCGAGCATACCCGTCCAGCCGACGGCGTAGTTCGTTCAGCTGGTGATAGGGTCCGACGTGCTCGACGACCAGGGCCGGACCGGAACGAGTGCGCAGCAGCTCGATTCCGTCTTCACTCGGGACCGTTCCGCTCGCGCGTACCGGCAGCGCCGCGAGGAATCGCCATTGATCCGTAGCCGGCTCCATGGTCAGGGTCAGCGGCTGGCCGACCAGCTCAAGACCGTGGCGTTCAGCAAAGACGAGCAGCTCGCCATAGCGCGCGCCCAGCTCGGCCGATACCGCAGCGATGTCGCCGACTGGCGCCCTGCCGGCTACGACGATCACGTCGACGGGCGACATCGTTTCTTCGCTCACTGCCAGATCGCTGAAGTCTTCGACCGGTTCGGCCTCCAACAACCGCTTCAGCCCGGCCAGGCCCTGGTCGTAGTCGGCACTGATATGGCGCGGCATCAGTAGACCGAACCAGCGCGCGAACGGTCCGTGCAAGTTCAGGGCGAACGTCCAGCGCACCCGGCTGCGGCTGTCGGACAACGCTTCGATGTGCTGCTCGCTACGGGCCGGCTCGGCCGTGGCACCGAAATCGATTTCGGTCACGACCCGCGCAGGCGGTTGTGTTTCGACGATGCGCAGACTGCCCGAGCGTACCTGTTCATTGCCTTGCCAATGAACAACCGCACCCACTCCGGCCCCGGGCCCTTCGTAGCGATACTCGGCGTCCGGATCCAAGGGATACCAAGGCGACCAGTCATTGAATCGCGACAGGTCGTTGACGACGGCGAACACCTGCGTTTGCGGTCGGTCGATCTCGACGCTGCGTTCGACGACGATCTGGCCTGGCAGCAGGTAGGCGCCGAGGAAAAATACCAGGAGCAAGGTCACGATGACCGCCACCAAACCCTTCAGCACCTTCATTCTCATGGTTCGCTCCGACGCGATATCGACTGGACGTTCATTGTAGCCAGGACATCGCAGCCGCCGGAGACGACGGAGACGACGGAGACGACGGCAGGAGTAGGCGTCCGGGCGTGCACCTTGGTGCGGAGCCGGTTTTCGTCTGGTGTCGATTGCGGGGGCGGCGGCTTGCGAGCGCTTCGGTGTGCAAGCCGACTCTTGCCGTCTTCGTGAATGCCCCTCCCCGCGCTGGGCAGTCGCGGGGAGGGTGGCAAGAGCGATTGGGATCTAGATCGATCCCGCTTGCTTGTTCTTATTGCACCGTATCCACGGCCGCGATCGGCGGCAGC
Source organism: uncultured Rhodanobacteraceae bacterium (assembly GCA_964522235.1). Classification (GTDB taxonomy): domain Bacteria; phylum Pseudomonadota; class Gammaproteobacteria; order Xanthomonadales; family UBA2363; genus Pseudofulvimonas. Next base: position 3,997 of record CAZFUH010000008.1, on the reverse strand, counting down.
GATGGAATCGGCTTGGCGGCGACTCTACGGACCACCGGCTTTTTCTTCGCAGCCGGTCGCGCCGCAGGCTTCTTGGCCGCCTTTCTGGCAGCCGGCTTCTTGGCCGCCTTCTTGGCCGCTGGCCTCTTGGCCGCCGCCTTCTTGGCGGCCGGCTTCTTGGCAGCCTTCTTCACCGCCTTCTTGGCGGCCGGCCGCTTCGCAGCCTTTTTCGCCGGCTTCTTGGCAGCCTTCTTCACCGCCTTCTTGGCGGCTGGCCGCTTCGCAGCCTTCTTCTTGGCGGCCGGCTTCTTCGCGGCCTTCTTTGCGGCCGGCTTCTTCGCAGCCTTCTTCACCGCCTTCTTCTTGGCGGCTGGCTTCTTCACCGCCTTCTTGGCGGCCGGCCGCTTCGCAGCCTTCTTCACCGCCTTCTTCTTGGCGGCTGGTTTCTTCGCCGCCTTCTTCACCGCCTTCTTGGCGGCCGGCTTTCTCGCGGCTTTCTTGGCCGCCGGTTTCCTTGCAGCTTTCTTTGCAGCTTTCTTGGCAGTTGCCATGGGTCTTAGCTCCTCGTTAGTGGTGTGTTGTATGCCCAGTGAAACTCAGGCGCCAGATGGCGCCCGGTCGTCGAAGTGGTTATCGGAATGTTCGACCGACCGATTGAAAAAAACTTTCAGGGTGGGGTGGGCGTTGCGCGGCTGGACTGCCGCGTCGAGTGGTTTGATTGTCACCTGCTGGAACCGATTCGGCACGTTTTGGTAACTCAGTGGCTCGGCACAACCGGGGGTAATTCTAGGTTTGCGCAGAAACTAATCACTTGCGTGCACGCTGTCAATGATCACGTACGCAAATAGCGTCGAATTTTTCTCACGCCGACATCGTCCCGACTGCCCGTCGCTGCCCCGTCGGAGCCGGAAATCGGATCCCTGTTGCAGACGCTGACGACTGCTTCACCGATCCGTGTCGGTCACGACTTTCCCTCGTGAGGGTGTCCGGACACCTGTTCCATGGCGCATTCTTAGGAGCACGAAGCACCGGCGTAGCCGTCGACGCGGCGGACGCGAATACATCGGCAAAGGGGCAGTGCGGCGACCGCGGCAGACGCTTCGTGGGGAACACGGGTGCCGCGGGCTGCTTCGCTTGCGTGTCGACGAACGTCGTCGCCAGGGTCAGTGATCGTCGCCTTCGATCAATTCGGAATAGGCGTCTGGATCAAGCATTTCCTCCAGCTCGCCGGTGTCGCTCGGCCGGACGACAAACAGCCAGCCCTCGCCATAGGCGTCTTCGTTGATCGTCTCGGGCTTCTCGGTCAGCGCGGTGTTGACCGAGATCACTTCACCCGAGACCGGGCTGTAGACATCGGAAGCGGCCTTGACCGATTCGACGACGGCGACACCATTGCCCGCTTCGACACTGTCGCCAACTTCCGGGAGTTCGACGTAGACCAGGTCGCCCAGCAACCCCTGGGCATGGTCGGAAATACCGATCGTGACGGTGCCGTCATCTTCGACGCGCGCCCATTCATGGCTCTTCAGGAACTTCAGGTCGCCAGGGATCTCGGTCATGTTTGGTTTCCTCCCGCAGGACAAAGCAGATTGTAGGACAGAGCAACAGGCTCGTGGGCAGACTGGGTCATGGTCAAGAAACGGTTCGGTCAGATCCCCGGGGTCGGCTGGCCATTGCGCACGAATGGTGGATCGACCGGGCGTACCGGGACTTCGCGACCGCGAATGTCGACCCGGATCGTGCCGGCATCGCCGGTCGGGACCCGCGCCAGCGCGATTGCCTTGCCCAAGGTCGGCGAAAACGTGCCCGATGTGATCTCGCCGTCACCGGCAGCGGTGAGTACCCGCTGGCCATGGCGCAGCACGCCCTTGTCATCGAGCACCAGGCCGATCAGTCGACGCGGCACTCCCGCTTCGATTTGTGCCTGCAGTGCGGCATGACCGATGAACGCACGATCGCCCTGCATCGCCACCGTCCATGCCAGGCCGGACTCCAGCGGCGAGGTCGACTCGTCCATGTCCTGGCCATATAGATTCATGCCCGCTTCCAGGCGCAGGGTATCGCGGGCACCGAGCCCACACGGCTGAACCTCGACGTCGAGCAGGCGCCGCCACAGGGCTTCGGCCTGTCCTTCCGGCACCACGATCTCGTAGCCGTCCTCACCGGTATAGCCGGTGCGCGCGATGAACAGGCCGTCGGCGTCGATCGCGGCGAAGCGCGCGAGTGCATCGGCCTGCGCCGTCGCCCCGGCGGACAGAACCGAGGCAACCCGCGCGCGCGCATTTGGCCCCTGCACGGCAATGATCGCCAGCTCCGGACGCTCGTCGACGGCAATCGCGAACGGCTCCGCCTGGCCACGGATCCAGTCCAGGTCTTTGCCGCGGGTCGCAGAATTGACGATCATTCGGAACCGATTCGGCTCCAGGTAGTAGACGATGAGGTCATCGATGACACCGCCGCGCTCGTCGAGCATGCAGGTGTACATCGCCTTGCCGGGCTTCTTGAGCTTGTCGACATCGTTGGCGAGCAGCCGGCGCAGAAATGCTCGCGTCGACTCGCCAACCAGGTCGACCACGGTCATGTGCGAGACATCGAACATGCCGGCGTCCCGGCGCACGGCATGGTGTTCGTCCAGCTGCGAACCATAGTGGATCGGCATGTCCCAGCCGCCGAAGTCGACCATGCGGGCGCCGAGGTTCCGGTGGGCGGCATTCAGCGGTGTACTCTGGCTCATCGAAGGCTCTCGTCGGGTCGGGGCGCAACTATACCGGGACTGTACGCGCGCCAGTCATCGGCTCTCCTGCAGTCTGACCAGCAACCAGATCGGCAGCAGTCCGGCCGCGACCAGGGCCAGGGCCGGCGTCGCCGCTTCATGCCACATGCCCTCGGTGGTCAAGGCGTGAATGCGCACCGCCAATGTGTCCCAGCCATAGGGCCGCAGCATCAGCGTCGCCGGCATTTCTTTCATGACTTCGATCGCGACCAACAGTGTCGCAGCCAGCACGCTGGGCCGCAGCAACGGCAACAGAACGGTGACGGTATAGCGCGCGCGACCGACACCAAGCGTGCGCGCGGCGTCGAACAGGCTGGGGCGAATCTGCCCGAAACCGGCGGCCAGTGGTTCCGTCGCCGCTCGCAGAAAACGTGCCCACAAGGCCAGTAGCAGCGCCATCAGACTGCCGGTCAGCATGATGTCCAGCCCGATTCCTGCGAGCACCGATTCGATCGTGATCAAGGCCAGCAGCAGGCCGGCGGCGAGCACGGTGCCAGGTACGCCATAGCCCATGGTCGCGGCCGCAGTCAGTGAACGCGTCAGCAGGGTAGCGCCGGCCCGACGCAGCAGGATCAGGACCAATCCGCTGGCGACCAGCAGCAGCGCAGCCATGGCGCCGATCTTTACGGTATTGATCAGCGCTGCCAGATCGGCGGTGCCGCGACCGGCGCCGACGCCGACCCAGAACAGCAATTGCACGACCGGTATGACGAAGGCGATCGCGAGCAGCAGACTCTGACCCAGGACTGCTGCCGCAGCAACACCGCCAGCGAGCCGATGCCGCGGCTGCACCAGAGCCTGGCCGACGTGCTGGCGTTGCCGGGCGCGCGCATGCCGCTCGAGCAATAGCAGAAGCACGGCAAACGCCAGTCCCAGTGACGCGATCTGCGCCGCCGCCGGCAGCGAGTTCAGGCCGAACCACGTCTTGTAGACCGCCGTCGTCAGGGTTTCCACTCCGAGCAGGCTGACGGCGCCGAACTCGGCCAGCGTTTCCAGCAACGCCAATCCGAGGCCGGCGATCAGGGCCGGTCGCAACAAGGGCAGGCGCGCGCGCACGAACGCGCGCCAGCGCCCCATCCCGAGCGTGCGCGCAACCTCGGCGTGGCGATCACCCTGGCGCAGCAATACGGCGCGGACGGTCAGATAGACATACGGATAAAAACACAGGGTCAGTACCAGCGAAGCCCAGCCGACGCCGTAGGGATGGAACAGGGCCGTGCGCTGGCCGCTGAGATCGCGCCACAA
>CAZFUH010000007.1:18343-27814 GCA_964522235.1 uncultured Rhodanobacteraceae bacterium | reverse complement strand
CGACAACGGCCGCTCGGCCAACTCCGGCAACAGCCACTTTGCGACCGCCGCGTAGTAGTCGGCGACATCCCGCTTGGTGACACCCATTTCGGGGTAGACGATGCGCTCGGGACTGGTCAGCCGTGTTTTTTCAACCATCTCGTTCTCCCTTCGTCCTCTTGCCGTAGGTACCGCCCCCCGCTTGCGAACGCGATCACCCGCGTTGCGATCGTCACGTACCCGCACGAAGCTGGCCTGACGTATCAGGCCCTCTTTGCCGCGACCCCGGGTATGCACGTCGACGATCAGTTCCGGTCGCAACCAGCGCACACTGCGCGACGCAAACGGAACGTGAGCCGGCAATGCGACCGGGGCAGCCTCGATGTGCAGCGCGCGCATCCTTTGCACGATCATTCGCAAAGAATCGTCACTGAAACCGCTGCCGACCCGACCTACGTATTCCAAGCCATCGCCAGTCGGCTGCGCCAGCAGCAAGGACCCGAACCCATGCCGGCTGTTTCGCGGCGGCGTATACCCAACGACCACGAACGACTCGTCAGCGACATGCTTGAGCTTGATCCAGGCCGGATGCCGACCGCTGCGATACGGCGCATCACTGCGCTTGCAGACAATGCCTTCCAGCCCCTCCGCGGCGCTCGCGTCGAATACGGCCTGTCCCTCGCCAGCCACGTGCTCGCTGAACGACAGATGCCCAGGACTCGCGATCCTGATCAGGTCGGCCAGCAGCCGGCGGCGCTGCACCAGCGCTGCGCCGCGCAGATCGACCCCGTCGATATGCAGGAGATCGAACACGACCAGGTGCAGATCCACCGTCTGGCGCTGTTCGAGCCGTCGCTGCAACAGCGCAAAATCACTTCGGCCCTGAGCATCGAGCGCGACCAGTTCGCCGTCCAGAACCACCTCCTGAACCGGCAACTTCCTCAGCGCCTCGGCCAGGTGCGGGAGCCGGCTCGACCATGGCAACTGGTTGCGTGAGCACAGCTCGACCTCCTGGTCGCGATACGCGATCAGTCGATAACCATCCCATTTCATTTCGTGCAGCCAGCCCTCACCACGAGGCGGCCGTGTACGCAGGGTGGCCAGCTGCGGTTCGATGCCGCGCGGCATGCGTCGCGGCTTCGCGCCGGGCAGCGCCAGAGCGAGTCGCTTCCATTTCCCCGACGGCGTCAGCCCAGGCCCATGTTCGCGACGACCGGCTCGCACGGTCGCGGACTCTGCAGTCGACGCTCGTCGATTTGCCGAAGAGGCACCGGCGAGCTCCGAACCTCCGCCTGCAACCTTCTGGCGGGCCGGCGGCCGTGGCTCGATCATTGCATCTGCGTCGACATCGCATGCATGAGCATCGCTGCGCTTGATCAGCAGCCATTGCGGCTGCCGTGACGCCTTGCCGGTACGCACCAGGGTAAAACGCCCGCGCAGGCGCTCGCCATCGAGTTCGAAGTCGAGCTTGCCAGCGGCGATGCGTTCCAACGCGTCACCGTTTGGCATCCAGGTGCCGTGATCAAAGATGGCGACGTTTCCGGCACCGTACTGACCCTCCGGAATGCGACCCTCGAACGAGGCGTACTCCAGCGGATGGTCCTCCACCTGCACGGCAAGCCGCTTTTCGCCGGCGCGCAGCGAAGGCCCCTTCGGCACGGCCCAGCTCTTCAGGACGCCATCGACCTCAAGCCGAAAGTCGTAGTGACGAGCACGTGCCTCATGCAGTTGTACGACGAAGATCGGCGCAGCTGGGGTACGCCGCCGGCGCGTTGGCGATTCCGCAGCGGGCTCGGGCGTTGCCTCGAAACGGCGCTTGCGTGCGTAGTCTCGCAGACTCAACGTTCACCCTGCCTTGCGGGCGCTCTTCTTCGCCGCTTTCGACACAGGCTTGTCGGACCGCTTGCTCGTCTTGGCCGCTTTCTTGGCAGGTGATTTCTTCGCCGACTTGGCGGCCTTGGCCGTACGCGGCTTGCCACCCTTCTTTTCCAGGCTGCGTTTGAGCAGCTCCGCGAAGTCGATGATGTTCGTCGCCGCTCCCTCCGGAGCACGTTCATCTTCGTCCGCTTCTGGCTGCACGACCTTCTTCGAGCGCACACGGTCCTCGATCACCTTCTGCAGGCGCTCGCGGAAGTCATCGCGGAACTGCTCCGGTTCCCAGTTCCCGCTCATCGACTCGATCAGCTGCTCGGCCATCTGCATCTCGCGCGGAGCGATCTTCCAGTTCGCGGATGCGGTGTCGGGAAGTTTGTAGTCCTCCGGGTCAATCAGTTCCTGAGCAAAGCGCAGCACCATGAGAAGCAAGGCGTCACCCTTCGCAACGATTGCTGCAAGATACTCCCGAGTGCGGATCACAATCCGTCCGATTCCCGCTCTGCCGGTGCGATGGAGCACTTCGCGCAGCAGGACATAGCCTTTCTCTGCCTTGCTCGCCGGCTCCAGAATGTAGGGTTTGTCGAAATATTCCGGTCCGATGTCGGCGGCATTGACGAAGGTGTCGACATCGATGGTTTCCCTGCGTTCCGGTGCGGCGGCGGCAACGTCGTCCGGCTCCAGTACGACGTAGCTGCCCTTGTCGTATTCGAATGCCTTGACGATCTCCTTCCACGGCACCTCTTCTCCGGTTTCTTCGTTGATCCGTTCGTATCGGACCCGGGCATGGTTTCGGCTGTCGAGCAGCCGGAACTGAAGGTCGACCTTGCGCTCACCGGGCATCAGCTTCACCGGTATGTTGAGCAACCCGAATGAGAGTACTCCTGTCCAGATCGGCCGGGCCATTGGATCACCTCGATGTAAAGGTCAAGTTTGTGCATGCACCGCCTTCGACGCTTCATTCGGTGCCCCAGGATCGGACCCGAACGAACGTCCCGGCTGCCATCGAGCGGCCCGTCGAGGCGGCCGCATCACTGTGTTGGATTCCCTATAGCGATACGCTTGTGAAGACGCAGCGAAGGAACGGCAAATGGGCCAAACGTCTCTGCGGCAACGAACTGGCTGTTGGCCACGATCGACGCCCACACCGTCGACCTCGACAGCGTGTGCGATGCGACCGATGACGCGCGCGAACTTGCATTGATCCGGCAGCAAGGGCGCGAGGCCCGGAACGAGAATCGAGCCGGATTGTTCATTGACTATAGACTAAGACTCGTAGAGCACTATTTGGCTCCCCAGCATGCTAATGTGCCGCCGTTTTCTCGTTACCGCATGGTGCAGTTGCGCAGGGCGACTGCCGGGTACCGTGAAGCGCGAGCCTACCGGGGGAGGACTGATGGCAACCACTGAACGCGTTGACGGGCGTCGTGCATGGGTATCCATGCTTGCCGCAACCATGCTGCTGGCATCGGTGCCCGCGGCGGCCCAGGTACCGCCGGTCGTGCCGGGCTTTCCGCACACACAAAGCTGCACGCCCGGACAGCTGCTGTACCGGCAGGTTGGCCTGGAGCGCATCACCAACATCATCTATCACAACGGCCGGATGTACTCGAACAACGTCGGCGGCAGCGACCGGCGCGAGTGGCTGTTCACGAATCCGACCCAGGCCTCGAGTCTGGCGATCGTGAACACGACCAACCTGCCGTTCATGACCGACCAGGGCAATCATTCCCATACCAAGTCCGGTGACTATGCCGGCGGTGCGCTCGGCCTGCACTTTCGGCGCATTTCGCCGGGAGTCAACGACAACAATCAGGAGATGCCGCCCGAGGACCGCTTCTACTTCGTGCAGCACGACCCGCCGGGCGGCGCCCAGCATCGGCTGTATTTTCCCTGGTCGACACCGTTCAACTGGATCCAGTACGGACCCAATGCCGGCAGTGCCCGGCTCTGGCGTGCCGATCAGCTGGTCGCCGAATGGCAGCCGCTCGCCGATCACGGCGTTGCCGGCACCTCAATCCTGATCGGCAACCTGCTGTTCGTGATCTCCGACGGTTCGATGCTGGGCGTGCTCGCTTATGACATCGGTCCGGTGTTCGAGACGCCGCCGCAACCGCCGGCATTGCTGGACAAGTTCACCGGACCGGTCGGCGGCTATATCGGTGCGGTCTGGGAAAACTACCTGGTCATGGCCGGCGGCGACGACCACGATCAGGTCTTCGTGATCGACTATGACGACCCCACCGATCTCCGTCTGGTCGCGACCGTGAACGTGCGCGGCGACCTGGCGCTCAACGCCGGCTCCAACGTGCCCTACGTCCAGACCCAGGATCAGTACGTGTTCACGCGCCGGCACAAGATCGACATGGAGACCTTGTCGACCGTGCTGGAACTGGACGAGGTCGGCAACAACCGACCGGCGGGCAGCGTTTCCGGACAGATCGACGTCAGCCAGTACAACATGCCACTCGGCAACCTGCTGATCACCGGCGGCTACAGCTCGGCCGGGCGCGACGGCCTCGGCGTCTGGTGCCACCAGGCGGCACCGGATACGCGCGCGCCGTACGTCGGCTATCACATTCCGCGCCCGGGTCAGACCAACTTTCCGCGCGGTGCGCCGATCAGCCTGATCATCGCCGAGACCCTGGAGTCGTACACGATCATCAACGGCGAGACCGTGATCGTGCGGCCGATCGGCGGCGCACCGGTCGTGGCCTGGACTTCGTTCTCGCATGATGGCGTCCTGACCATCACACCGAAACAATATCTGGCCGCCAACACCACCTACGAGGTCATCATTCCTGCCGGCGGCATCAAGGACGCGGCCGGCAACGGCATCGATGGCTACACATTCACCTTCTCCACCGGCGGCAGCGTCGGCGGCGGCAATGCCGCCCCGCAGATCGCCAACCTGACCGCCAACCCGGCGCCGGTCACTCCCGGCAGCACCGTCAGCTTCGCGACCACGGCCAGCGACCCCGAGAACGATCCGCTGCAATACCGTTACAGCTTCGGCGACGGCACCACGACCACGAACTGGAGCAGTTCGTCGGCGGTCTCGCATACCTTCACGTCCAGCGGGCATTTCAACGTCAAGGTGCAGGTTCGCGACGTCAAGCCGGACGGCAGCCACTCGGTGACCAGCCGAAGTCTGAGCCTAGCCGTCGCGCCGATACCCGTTGGTCCGCTGCCGACGCAGTCGTCGCAACTGGCGCTGGATGAGGTCAATCGCCGGGTCTGGGCGGTTGACCCGGACAACGACGTCGTCACCCGATTCAACGCCGACACCCGGCAGCGCCTACAGACCATCCAGCTCAGCGCATTGCTCGGGCTGCCGGGCGCGATCACCCCGGTGAGTGTGACGGTAGCTCCGAACGGCGAAGCATGGGTCGCTTTGCGCGACGCCGACCGCATTGCCGTGCTGTCCGCAAACGGCCAACTACTAGCCAGCATCGACACCGGTTTCGGCAGCGCACCGCAGGCGGTCGCAGTCGCCCGTGACGGCAGCCGGGTATTCGCGACCCTCGCCGGACGCGGCGGCACGTCGGCCGGCAATGGCCAGCTCGTCCGCTACAGCACCAGCACGCGCAGCGAGACCGGTCGCCGTGAACTCGGACCGCATGCACGCGCCATCGCCGTCACCGGCGACGGAACCCGGGTGTTCGTATCCCGCTTCATCTCCCGCGAGCACAACGCCGAGGTCTGGGAGGTCAACGGCAACACCATGGCCCTGACCCGCACCATCGAGCTGTGGCGCGACCGTGGCATGGTCGGCCTGGATTCCGGCGGTTCCGACGGACCCGGCGTACCGAACTACCTCGCCAGCCTGACGCTCAGCCCCCAGCAGGACTGGCTCTGGTTTACCGGCATCAAGACCGACACCAACCGCGGCGAATTCTTCCGTCAGGACACCGACAACAATCTGCCGCTGGCCCACGACTCCACGGTCCGTTCCGTGCTCGGCCGCATCCGTCTCGACCACCCGTCGGGAATCCCGCAAGAACCCAACCTGGGCGCCTGGGGCTCGCTGCGCGGGCGCATCGATGTCGACAACAGCGACTCGCCGTCGGCCCTGGTGTTCTCGCCGCGCGGCGACTACGTGTTCGTCGCCTTGCAAGGCAACGACACGGTGGCGGTGTTCGACGACCTGGCGATTCGGGCCGGCGCCGGCCGCTCCTCGATCTGGCGCTTCGGCTCCGGCGCGGCGCCGCAGGCGCTGCTCTGGGATCCGGTGACGAACGTGCTTTGGAGCCGCGCGCTGATCGGCCGCAGCGTCACCACCTTCCCGCTGGCGTCGTTCATCGCCGTCGGCAACCGACAGCTGACGCCGCAGACGGTCGCGCTCGGTGGTGGCGAGCTGCTGCCGCCTTCGGTCCTCGCTGGCAAGCGCACGTTCTACTTCGCCGGCAACGCCCCGGACGGTCACAACGCGATGAGCTTCGAGGGCTACATCTCCTGCGCGAGCTGCCACCTCGATGGCGGTCACGATGGCCGCACCTGGGATTTCACGCAGCGCGGCGAAGGCTTCCGCAATACGACCGATCTGCGCGGACGCTCAGGCATGGTCCATGGCAACGTGCACTGGACCGGAAATTTCGACGAGATCCAGGACTTCATCATCGACATCGTCGGCGAGTTCCGTGGCCGCGGCTTCCTGCCGGCCGACCAGTCCCCGCACCCGCCGCTGGGCACGCCGAACGGCGGCCGCAGCGTGCAGCTCGACCAACTGGCCGATTACGTGACTTCGCTGAGCAATTCCACCGTGCCCCGCAGCCCATATCGCCAGGCCGATGGCACGCTCGGAACCAGCGCCGGTGCCGGTGCCGCGGTGTTCAAGAGCCTGGGCTGCGTCAGTTGTCACGTCCCGTCGCGGCATTACACCGACAGCACGCTGGGCACGGCAACGCTGCACAACGTCGGCACCTTGCGCACAAGTTCAGGACAGCGCCTCGGCGCGCCGATGACCGGCATCGACACGCCGACCTTGAACGGCCTTTGGGACACTGCACCGTACTTCCACGACGGCTCGGCGCCGACGCTGGACGACGTGTTCCGTGTCGCTGGCGGCCGCATGTACGAGGCCGAGGCCGGCGTGCTGGCCGGCGGCGCGGCCCCGCCGCCGTACCCGACCATCAACGAGGACAGCAGCTTCCACGGCAACATGGTGTTTCTGGAAAACGACGGCGCCCGCGTGACCTTCAACAATGTCGATGGCGGCCCCGGCGGCACCGGTGCGGTGGAACTGCGCTGGTTGCCGGCCAGCGGCAGCGTAGTCCGGCTCACCGTCAACGGCAGCCACGTACAGGAACGCACCGTGCCCATCCAGCGCGTGCTTTTCGAATGGGGTCGGGTGCGCTTTGAAAACGTGCCGTTGAACGCCGGCCTCGTCAACACCATCGAAGTTCGTCGCGTCAGCACCTCAAGCTGGGAGAGCCCGGGTCTGGACAACATCACGGTCTCCACCGCAGCCGATCTCGCGCTGGCGGCCGTCCATCGCGCCGCGCTGGCGCTGGCGCCGGCCGACTTCGACCGCCTGCGTGCCTACCTGCTCGCGCTCGATGGCCGCAATGCCCAGGGTGTGCCGATCATGCCCGACGTCATCTTCGCCAACGGCTTCCAATAAGAGTAGGCCGAATCGATGCGGCTACGCTGATCTCTGATCCGTCTCGGCCAATCCTGCCCGTGGCACCGCCACGGGCAGGTCCGGGTGCCCGCCACCCCGATGCGAACACCTTCGACGGGCTCATGCACGCGGAGAAAAACCGCCTAGCTGGAACGATTGCAGCGGGGAGTCGCCTTCTAAGTCGGCTGCCTGCCGGACGAACTGTCTCATTGGCTACCAAGTCTGCCGTCAAGTTCCAGTGAACTGTTTTTCAGCCAGGAAGCCCGTTCGCTTTTTTTCGGTGCTCCGTTCTACGGATCGACAACCCTTGACTTCGATCCGGAGAACATCATGCGTGCCGACCATGCGATTCATCGAGTTTCTCCCCGGCCGTCGGTCCGGACTGGACTCACTGGCCTGATCCTGCTGGCGGCATTGCCACCGGTTCACGCCGCAAACTTCTGCGTCGCTACACCGACGGAGCTGGTCAATGCCGTCCAGACCGCCGCAGTCACGACAGGCAATAACGAAGTGCGCCTGCGCCAGGGGACGTACAATCTGCCTCAAGGTCTGATCTTCCAGAACCTCTTCGGCGGTGATCTCACCATCAGCGGCGGCTGGGACAACAACTGCCTGGTAGCCGCCGCCGACCCGTACCTGACCACGATCCAAGGCTCAGCCTGGGATCTGCGCGCCAACCAGGTCGACGTGCGTCTGTCGCGCCTGCGATTCTCCGGATTGCCGCGCGTGCGCCTGTATGACTGGGGCGGCAATTGCGTTGCGAACGGACAGCGTTTCCGAGTCGAGCGCAGTGTTTTCGACGGCGCCGGGCTTTCGCTCGAGCGACTGTACTTCGCCAGCGACTGTCACGAGGTCGAGGTCGAGAACGTGTTGATACTGGGAGGTGCCTACGGAATCGTGAGACGAGTCTCCGACGACGCCGAAACACCACCGAAGATGCGCGTGCTGCATACCACGGTGCTCGGCGTGCAGGAAAGCGGCATCGAGATGGACCACCTCGAATCCGACGATTTCGGCTACGTCGAGCTGCTCAACAGCGTCGTCCACGGCAGCGGCTGGAACGATCTGTGGCTGGTCCGGGCGCATGTCCTGGCGCTGAACAACCACTTCGCCAATACCCTGGTCGGCGCCGGCAGCGGCCTATTGCCCGGCAGTACCGGAAATCTCTCCGGCAATCCGCAGCTGCAGGCCAACGGCCGCCCGATCGAACCGAACTCGCCAGTGATCAACAGCGGTTCGATCTGGGTGCCCGGCGGCCTGCCGACCGTCGACATCACCGGGGCGCCGCGCGTGTTCGGCAGCGCGCCCGACCGCGGGGCCTTTGAGACCAGTATCGACGACCTTGGCGTCATCACCGTTACCAGCCAGGGCGACAGCGGGCCCGGAACGCTGCGTCAGGCCATCCTCAGCGCCAACGCCTCACCCGGCCCGCAGGTGATCCTGTTCAATCTCACCGGCCCGTGTCCGCGCTCGATCTACCTGCTGTCACCGCTGCCGGCAATCACCGACAGCGGCCTGCTGTTCATCAACGGCAGCTCGCAACCCGGCAGCGTCAACAACACGCTGCTGCACGGCAACAACGGACAGATCTGCGTGCAGCTGCGAACCTTTATCGACACCAGCATCAGCCATGCCCTGCGCGTTCCGGCCGGCAGCAATGCCCTGCTGTGGCTGCAGGGAATCGGCATCGGCGGTTTCACGGTCGCCGGGCTGGAGCTGCTCGGCGGCAGCGGCCACATCCTGCACGGCAACCGTTTCGGTGGCGACGGTGCCGGCAACGGCATCCCGGGAAACAGCGTCGGTGTACGGATGACCGCGGGAACCAGCAACGTGCAGTTCGGCGGCAGCCATTCGCCGGGCTACCGCAACATCGTCGCCGGCAACGCCACGGTCGGTGTCTTCGTCCTCGGTAGCAGCGGTATCGAGATCACCAACAACTACATCGGCACCGATCCCGGCGGCACGGTCGCCGTCGGCAACGGGACCGGTCTGCTCCT
>CAZFUH010000007.1:0-18243 GCA_964522235.1 uncultured Rhodanobacteraceae bacterium | reverse complement strand
CGCGGCGCCGGAAACCTGATCGCCAACAACGGCAACGGCGGCATCTGGGTCCAGTCCGGCCGTCGCAACCGGCTCAGCCGCAATTCAATGCCAGGCAATGTTGCCCTGGGCATCGATCTGGCCGAACAAGGGGTCAATCCGAACAACAACGACAGCGGACCGCTGCCGGCAGACTATGCCAACCGCGGCTTGAATTTCCCGGTGCTGACCAGTGCCGTCGGTGGGGCGCAGTCCGGAATCGTGACCGGAACCCTCACCACGACGCCGGGCACCTATGTCGTCGAACTGTTCGCCACCGGTGGCGACGGCTCGGTGCGCCAGTGCGACCCGTCCGGCCATGGTGAGGGCGAGCGCTTCGTCGGCCATGCGAGCGTGCAGATTCCAGTGCTGAATCCCGGCCCACCCCAAGTCACCGTCGCCTTCGCAGCCTCAATCGCCAATGCCACCGGGCTGACCGGTTCGGTGATCACGGCGACCGCAACCGACGCCGACGGCAATACCTCGGAGTTCTCCGCCTGCCAGGCCTATCAGGACGATGTGATCTTCGCCGACGGTTTCGAGTAGCCGGCACCCTCTGCTCCGCTGCGGCTCGCCGGCGCCGGCCCCGTCGGTTCCGCAGCGAGGCAGGTAGGCGCGACGTGGCTGGCGCCAGGCTCCTCACCGAGCTTGCCGATGGCGAAAGTAACCCACGATGAAAGACGCAAGGATCCCGAGGCTACCGGCCACCGTCAGCCACTTGAACACGGTCGCCCATGAAACCAGCAACGACGCGAAGGTAATGATCGATAGGCCGACCAGGCCGGACAACAGCACCGCGAATGTCGCGATCATCAGCGGCATCGGCAACCAAGGTTCGGAAGGACCGTATGGCCGACTCAGCCCCGAGCCCGCGAGCGCGAAACAGCACACCGAAGTGGAACGGCAGGTACGGAGCTGCCAATAGCGATAGTACTGACAGCGTGAGCCCACCGAGCGAAATCGGCCAGCACAGGAGCAACGGGACCGGAACCATCGTTGTCATTTCCTCGGAATCGTGTGGCAAGCCTCATCGCCCCGCTGGATATGGTGTGGATCGCGACTGGAACGGACTGGTCTCGGAATCGGACAGATCGCGCCTGCGCGCGACCTGTCCTTGGCCATCAGTCGGCTAGATAAGACTACCTAAAAGTAGTGGTCCCGGTCGGAGCCATCGTAGATTCCGCTGGGCATGCAGCAACGCTTGAAATCTACGCCCGGATCCGCAGGGGCACAGGTCGTTGCGACCCAGCTTCTCGATGAGCTCCTTGTCTCCGCGGACGACGCGATCCCCGCGCTTGACTCGAGTTTCGGAAGGGAAGCCCTTGCGGCGCTTGCTAGTGACCTCGAAAGCACTCGGCTTCGAAGTGCTCGTGCTTGATACGCATGACACACCTCCGTGGATTGACCCCGTTGCGGGGCGCGCGGATCATAGCGGAACACGGCACACGGTTACCAGCCGTGGGACTTGCGACCTTCTGTAGCTACAAGACCGCCATAGGCTGTGATTCTGCGGCACTGTACCGCGGCTCGCCGCAGCACAAGCCGTACATTCACTCGACTCCAGCCCACGGGCCGTGCCGGGCGGCGGCTGCGAATACGCTCGCCCGGCACGAATCCACACGGATCAGCCCCAGCCGATGATCACGTGGCGGGCGTCGCTATCGGCCGGCTCGCTCGGGCAATCCTCGGCGAGGAAGGCCGGAAGATCGGCATCGCGCACCGCGATGCACGAGACCTGGCCTTCGGTCGGAGCCCCGCTGAAGCTGGACGCAAAGATCGCAATCGACTGTTCGGGGTAGAGGTGCTGCGGCAGCTCGACCGTCTTGGCATCATAGGTGTCAGACAAGGCCTGCATCGAGGAGTGGTTGATCTGGAACACCATAGGATCGAGCGCGAAGCCGCTTGGTCCCAGACCGCTGACGGCGCGGGCCTTGCCGGCACTTGAAGTGGTCAGGCTGGAGTTCTGCATCCGGCTCGGAAATGCGCCCTCCTGAAACACCAGGGCCATGGCCAGGGCGCCCGGCTGCTCGGCACGGATGTTCACCTGGATCTGATCCAGTACCGGCCGTACGAGCGAATGTGACGACTGGAAGACCAAGCCGCGGGCATTGTGATTGCAGCGGGCATTGATGCTGACCTCGCGTATCTCCGGTGCCGCATGATTGCTGACCAGGCCGGCGCAGTAGTTGGCGTCGAGACCGAACGCCTGCACACGCAGCCGGGTCAAGCGGGCGTTCTGACCGTTGACGAAGATGCCGACGATGCCATCCCGACCCGGGGCCGGATACACGCGCAACGTCAGATCACGCAGTTCGGCATTGCCGGCGGCGTGGATCAGTCCGTCCTGGATGCCGTTCGCTTGAAGATCGTGACCATTGCCGAAGACATAGGTCCCCTCGATTCCGGAGCCTGCGATGTCCACGAACGGCTTCATTACCAGGCGCTCGTCGCCCAGGTTGTAGACGCCTGGCTGCAACTGGACGACATAGCGCCGGCCCCAGCCGGCATTGTTGATACCGGCAACGGCGTTTAGCAACGCCTGGCCACTGGCGATCGGGTCACCTGGAATGGGCGTTACCGGAACGACCTGGGCGAACGCGCTGGCGCCACTGGCGAACAAGGCGACGGCGATCAACAGCCGATTGCGTAGGGAACGTAACATCAGGAAGGTCTCCGAGTGTCGTGAACGATACGATTGCAGGGACTGCACCTGCAGGCATGGACATGCCGGGTCGATTCCCGACCCGGCTGCCAAATCAGTACGCGACAATCACGGAAAATCATGGTCAGACGGAAACTTTGCGAGGGTGAGAGAAAACCGACCAGTCGGGATGCTCCCGATCAGGTTGGATCTTCGGCTCCTACTACGCCCGTCTCGACGTCCGCTTCTGAGCCTGAATGACGATCGAAACTTGAGACTGGAGATCGAATCGCCCGCTGCGGATACGCGACAACCTGGGCTGCTCGCTCACCGCGGCGGATCGGGTTCGAAGCCGTTCGCGAACAACAAATCGAAGTCGCCGACTCGGAACACGCGCAGACCCTCGCCGAAGGTGAAGCTGATCCCGTTCCTCGGATCCTGTTCTGCGAGGCTATACTGCGGAGTGATCGTAATTTGCGATCTCGCCAAGGAGACGGACATGCCCAAGCCTTCGTTCTTGTGCCTGCTCGGCACTTCAATTCTCGCCCTGATGAACGCTCCGGTAGTAGCAGGCGGCGCAGGCCCGGTCCACGTCGAGCGCTTGCTGACCGTCGGCGACGCATTGGCCGGTTCCACCGTGCAGACGCTGAACGTGGTCTTCACCAACGGCCAGGGCCGGCCCGGCTCGATCGTCACGCTCGCGGACAACGGCCGCGTGATCTGGTATGACGGCGGCGGCGTCTTCAACAGCAACGAGATCGCAAGCCATACGCTGACCGGCGGTGAGCCGACGATCGGCATCGGCGACGACGGCCGCTTCATCTACAGCCCGAATACGGATGGCCAGGATTCTGTGTGGACCCACGAGGGCTTGCTGATGCGTGGCACCGACCCCGCACCGGGCATCGCTGACCAGTTCACCACGTTCCACTCGCGGCCATCGATGCTGCCGGACGGAACGGCGGTCTGGGTCGCGGGCTTCACCGCCACCAAGGGCGGCAGCACTCAGGGCCGAGTCCTGTACTGGCTGAACAGCGACGGCGTGCCGGCGCCCGAGCCCATCTTGAAGACCGGCGATCTGGTCGGCGGCTTCACCATCGCCACTACCGGCATCGGCTTCCAGTACAAGGCGTCCGACAACGGCAAGCACGTGATCGGCCTGCTGGTTCTCGATACCGGCAGCACGGCAAACAACGATGTCGCCCATATCAATGGCGAGATCGTCGCGCGTGAGGGCGACCCGGTCGGCGCTTCCGCACCGGGCGAGAACTGGCAGAACTTCGCCGGCGTGTCTATCAACGACCACGGCCACTGGCTGCTAGCCGGCGATACCGACGGCGCGACCGCCAGCGACGCCTTCATCGCCTACAACGGTGAGATCCAGATGCGCGAAGGATCGAGCTACGGCGGCGAACCGCTGCCAAGCGGCTCGTCGCTGCGCGCGATCTCGATCAACAACGCCGGTCAGGCGGCGGCAACCTGGAACACACCAGGCAATGTCCGAAAGTTGTTCTTTGCCAACAACGCCGGACGCTTGCATGACGCCGTGCCGGTGCTGGTGACCGGCGACGGTCTGGATTTCAACGGCGACGGCAGCGCCGATGCAACCCTGATCGACATCCTGGGCACGTTTACGACGACCAATGCGCTGCAGTTGGCCGAAAGCGGCGTCATCTACCTCCACGTCAGTTATGACGAGAACGGCGACACCCGGCAATCGCTGATCGGCGTCCGCTTTCCGGACTATCTGTTCGCCCACGATTTCGAAGGACAGCTCTGACCGGCCATGAAGTCGCCCGCAGTCGAATGCCCTGAGTGGCAGGCGAATTCGCTTGATGACCTTCGAACCACCAACCCGCCATCGCCCACAGAACGCTGAGGAGCTGCGCGCGTGATCGCACCGCAGCTGATCGCATGTCTGGCTTTCGCAGCAACGACCATCGCCGGCGGCGACGCAGCGCACGACGTCAACACCGGTGCAGCTGACGCGACCCTGGTTCGGCTTGATGCGCTGGTGCGCGATCACTTCCATTCTCCTGTGCCGCTCGACCAGACTGGCTGGGACGTGCTCGATCTTCGCGATGGCTGGGGCGGGGTGCCACCCGAATTCGTGTCGATCTTCGATACCCGCGTGCCAGTACTGGTCACGCGCACGCGCGCCGGCGACGAGCACCGGTTTGATGGTCAGATCCGCGTCCCTGCCGCGGTCCTGATCAACGGTGGTACGCGCAGCGGCAAGGAGGTGCTTGCCCGCGCGATCTCCCACCACGGCCTGGCGACCCTGGTTGGCGAGCGTACGGCCGGCGCCATGCGGCCGGGCACCGTGTTCTGCCTGCCCGACCGCGCCCTGCTCTACCTCGCCGTCGGCACGACCACGGTCGACGGCGACGAGTTCGAAGGCATCGGACTCGATCCCGACGTGCCGGTACCGTACGACCCGCGTTACGCTGCCGGGGCCGACCCGCAACTGGAGGCCGCCATTCGCATCCTGCTCAAGCGCGTGCAACCCTGACGCATCCTCCCCGCTCGCCGATCCAGAATTTGCTCATGCCACCAACACGGTGATTGCCCCGGCGATACTGCCCCGCCGCCGCTACCACTACACTTCAGCGCCCCCCATTTCGAGATCGAATCGTGAAATTTTCGGCTGGCTCTTCAAGTCTCGTTGGTCGCACCTGTGTCACGCTTCTCGTCAGCATGGCCCTGGCCGCCAGCGCTGGCTCAAGTCGGGCCGAGGTCAGCGAGGAGGACTCGATCCGCGCCGGCGCTGCGTCGGCCTTGGCCGCCGCCGACTATGCGCGCAAGCACTGTCCGCGGCTGCGCATCGACGACGCTGCGCTGGATCCGATCCTGGTCCGCCTCGGCACCAGCATCGACGCGCTACGACAGGAACCCGACTACGCGGACCAGGAGCGCGCGATGATCTGGATCGACGACTACGCGCAGCCGGGAACGGCCTGTGACGGCCTGACGGAAACGTTCGAATACCGGGCAGACGGACTGATCCGCTACCGCTGACGGCAAACCGAGACCGCTCCGAATCAGCTCAGCGCAGTCCGGGCCGCGATCGCGGTCAGTCCGAACAACGGCAGCGTCGACAACACGAACAGGGCGAAGCGCAGCGGAATCACGTTGACCAGGACCTGCACCAGACTGTGGGCAATGCGAAGGACGCTGTAGCTCCAGGCCAGGATCAATGCCGCGATTCCAGTTTCGCCGAGCACTGCCAGCGTCAACGTGATGGCGTAGAACAGCGTCGGCTGCTCCATCAGGTGGTTGTAGTTGTCGGCCTTCCAGCGTGTCTGTGCCGGCAGACGGCTCATTTGCTCCCCACGCGGCAGCAGCGGGTCGGGTTGGATCCCGGCTCGGCGCATCGCCGGCAGGCGCGTCGCATACATCCACAGCCAGATCAGCAATGACCAGGCGACCAGGGCGATCACCGGCAACAGCAGCGGCGCAGAGACTGTCATTCGTTTGGTTTCCAGGTCAGTTCAGGCCAACCATTCTGCCATCAGCGGCCTTAGCACCGGCACCTGCGGCACAAACACGGATTCGTCGCCCAAGCACGACGCATTGTCAGCGCGGCGCACCGTCCCAACCGGCGATCCGGGCCATCAGCCACCAATACGCCTTGGCCATGCGCAGGCGACCGAGCGAGTTCAAGTGTCCGCCATTGACCTCGTTCGTGTAGTCGGCACAGATCGCTTCGATGCCGCTGCCCTGGTTGTCGACGCAGGGCAAGCCGGACGGATCGGTGGACAGGATGTCGGCAATGTCGAACAGCACGATCGAGCGGGTCGCCGCGTACTGGCGCAGCTGCTGGTTGAAGCCCTGCGACGGCGGATGGCTTTGCCGGGCCAGGCCCATGGTCCACCAAAGTTGCAGCTTGTCCGGATGGCGCTGGGCCAAGGCCTCCAGGTCGGCGATATTGGCGAGCGCCGGGTTCGGCGGATCGGCGAAGAACTGACTGTCGATGTTGCTGCCGACGCCGCCATCGACGTAGCCGAACTTGAAGCTGACGACGACTACGTCATCGTCAGCTTCAAGTCCGTCGACCCGATCGACGAACAGGCCGACCTTGTCCCACCATGGTGGGTTCTGGCCCGGCGGCGGCGAATGGAATTCGAACTGCCACTGGTGATAGTCGTACTTCGGGTCGAACACGATCTGATTCGGCGGTGTCTCGCGATCACAGAAGTTCGGGCGCGGCTTGACGTCATTCATCAGACAGCTCAGCCCCTGGCGAATGTTGTCGCCGACCGATGCGTGGCGGAACAGCTGCGGCAGTTCGCCGGCGGCTTCGATCCAGGCATCGGGGATCACAGCGAACGCCGCGACCGCGGCGTGATCGGCGAGCAGTGCCGGCGACGCCTCGAAGCCGTTCGCAAAGATCCGGTCGGTGATGTCGTCGCCGGCCGGTACGGCAGCGGCAGCGGCAATCGTCAGGGCATGGATCAGGTTCATTGAAATCCGTCTTGGAAGATCAGGTCCCAACTGCCGCCGACGATCTCCAGGCCCTTGCCGATCACTTCGATCTCGGCCAGGCCGGCCGACGCCGCGCCATAGAAGCTGCCGGTCACCGACTCCAGATCGACCCGGATCCGGCGTACCGCAGGCTCATCGAAGCTCGCAGCGGTACCGGCAACGGTCAGATCGTGCACGGTCGCGACGACGACCGGCGTAGCGTCACCAGGTTGTGCGTACAACGAGATTCGGGCTTGATGCACCTGAATGCTGGAATTGGCCTGGTCGCCAAAGCGCGGGTTGTAAAGCACGACATCGCGTACCGCGATCGCGACCGGAAACGCAAGTTCGACCCACTGGCCCTGCTGCTGTCCCGAGGCACTGGTCCAGTAGCGCCAGATCGGCCCGTTCATGACCATGCGGTCGACCAGTCCATAGTCGCGCTCCGGGTCGCGGCTCGATGACACCGCAACCTCGGCACCGGGCGCGAGGTTGGTCCAGGCGGCGGCGTCCGGATTCGCCGGCAGCGCAATCTGCGTATGTCCAGCGTGGCAGCCGACGCAGCGCTCGACGCTGCCGGCCCGGCTGTAATTCATGCCGGCGACATGGGCGGCGCCGTCACGACCGGGAAATCCGGTTTCCGGCACCCGGTAACCCGCTGCCGGCGAACCACGCAGCTGCTCGAACACCGGCAGGAACGCCGGCGCATGTGGCTGCACGATACGACCAGCCGGACTGATCGGCCGCTCATCGAGCACGATCGGCCAATCCTGGGTCGGGAACGAGCCACTGCCGGTGCGCTGGTGGTCGGCATAGAAGCGGATCGACGCCGCCGAACCGACCGGCGGCGCGCTGACGATATCGACGTCGACTGGAGCGTTGAAGTACACGTTCAGGGCATCGAATACGAAGTGGCCGTCGCGCCCCGGGGTCATGCCCGCCGGCGGCGGCAGGAAATGCGGATGCGGCGCATGCTCGGGATCGTCACGATAGATGTCCGGCAGTACCGGCGGCGGTGGCCGGGGCGCCAGCAGTTGTGCACGCAACAGACTGCGCTCGGGGATCACCAGCAGCGGCTGGCTGCTCTGGCCATCGGCACTGCGCAACCACAGGTCGTAGTCCTGCAGGTGATCGGGCGCGCGCGAATAGACCAGGCGGCCGTCCGGCAGCGGCAGCGGTTCGCCGGCGTAGTGGCCATGGAAGACGCCGAATGACGGCGGGTTCGGGTTGACATAGTCGAGCGTCATCGTCGTGATGCCGTCGACCGCCGACCACGGTGCCGGTCCGCGTGGGTAATGGCGAATACCGCCGAAGCCGGCGGCCTCGGTCATGTTCGCCATCGGAAAGAAGTTCGCGTAGTAGCTGCCGTCGGCAGCGAATGCCCCACCGTAGATATGGTTGTCGACGTCGCGACGCAGGCGACCGGTGAACATCACCAGGCCGCTGCCGTCGGTGCCGATCGAAGCCAACTGCCAGGTATTGCGGACCAGGTTGTTCGGGCCGCCGACCTGGGTCGAGTTGTGCATGGTCAGGCCTTCGTGTTGCTGATAGCCGGGACCAGGAAAGCCGTCGTGGAGAATCGTGCTCATGTCATGCACGGCCGGCCGGAAGTTGCGCCACCAGCGCGAGAACACGATACGTCCGGTCAGCGGATCGACGGCCGGGCGGTCGGCGCCGTTGCGTTCGGACGTGATCCGATGCATCGCGCCGGTATCCGGATCAAGCACCCAGAGATTCGAGGTGCGCACGCCGCTGTACTGGGCGAATGACGGCCAGCGCGTCGATGCGAACACGATCCTGCCGTCCGGTAGCCAGACCGGGTCGAAATCGTCGTAGTTCCACGGTGCCGGGTTGCCGTTGAACTGTGAGTAGTCGGCGTCGATGTCGGTGAACGTGAGCTGGCTCAGGCCGCTGCCGTCGGCCTGGATTCGGTACAGACGCCAGGCACCGACGCTGACGCCGGGCTGAGCCGGGTGGCTTCCCTGCGGCAGACCGGCGAAGACGATGCTGGTGCCGTCCCAGGACACCGACGGCGAATTGACATCGACCAGATGCCCGCTGGCTGCTGTCGGTTGAGCACCGTCGATCAAGGTTTCGAGGCTTCCGTCCGGATGGCGGATGCGCAGCCGACCCGGCGCGGCCGGCCGGACGCGGCTGTAGGTGCCGACGCCAGGCATGTCGCGCGGCACGTTCCAGTACACGGTGCCGGTCGGGTTGATCTGTCGATCGACGAACAGGATCGGCGGCAGTGCCGGCTCGCCGGCCGACCCGGCTTCGGCCGCCTTGGTTGCCGCCGGCAGCGACAGCATGCAAACCAGAACGAGCGTGAATGGTCTGAACGCATACATGACGGCATCCCCCCGGTTGGCCGTAGTCACGAGCTATAACACAGCTTGATGGCCATCGCCATCGGAATATCCACCCGCCTGGATTTTCACGCCACTACGAACGGATGCGAGTTCCAACCTGGCGGCGAAGGCCAGGATTTGTGATTGAGGTCACAGCAGCGGCTCTTCCGTGAAGTGCATATCAATGTAAACAGGACACATTGATTATTTTAAATTCTTTACTACATTCACCGGAGCTGATAGCTTTCGCGGCGGCGCTGCATGGCCATATTGAACACAGCCTTCATTGAACGCCCAAGGAGCACAATACATGAGCAGATTTCGTGGGTACTGGGTGGTTGCAGCCGTGGTCACGCTGCTGGCGCCGATCACCAGCCTCGACGCCGTCCCGATCCGGGTGACCAACGGCCTGGTCGGCGAGTGGAACATGAGCACGGTGAACATGCTTTCCTACCGGCTCGCCCCGGACACCAGCGGCTACAACCGGCATGGCCGCATCCATGGTGCCAATCCGACCTCGTACGGATGGATGGGGACGTCGGTCAACCTGACCAACGACCGCTGGGTGCAGGTGCCGAATTCGTCGAACCTGAACTTCGGCACCGGCAGCTTCACGCTTGCGGCGTGGATCCGGATGAGCGATACCGGCCGCTACGTCAAGACAATCATCGACAACCGCGGCAGCGACGGGCGCGGATATGCGTTCTCGGTGCTGACCGGAGACCGCCTACTGCTGCAATTGGCAGATGAGACCGGTTGGACCAACTACTCGTCGGACGGTCTGATGCCCCTGGTACGGAACCAGTGGCACCACGTTGCGGTATCGGTAAATCGGACCTCCTGGCCGGTCAATATCTCGTTCTACATTGACGGCTACCACGCCGGCTACGCGACGCCAAAGATGGGCAACATTAACAATACGAATCTGCCGTTCTACATCGGCGGCCACAAGGATACGGCTGGCTATCGCTTCAACGATCGCATTGACGAAGTGTTCGTCTACAACCGGGCGCTGCCGAACTGGGAGATCTGGAACGTGCTGAACCCCGGCAAGCCGAACTACAACGCCAGCTACTGGAACAACAACAGCAGCCGGCGCAGCCAGAACAACTGCTACAACTACGCCAACAACAAGGCGACCAACACCTTCGCCCAGCCGGGCCGCGCCGCCGGCGCTCAAGCGAGCTCCATGACCTGCGCCGCCGTTCACGCGGCCGCGCTCGCCGACGGCCTGCAACCGATCTCCGGCTACCCGAACTGGCCGCTGGACTTCAAGAGCGGCCTGGCCCTGGTCGTTGGCCACGTCGGATCGATTCCGGACTATCACTGGTATCGACTCGATTCGGACGGTACGTGGAGTCACAAGCCAGGCGGAACCAACGCCACCAACCGGGACAATTCCGGCAACATCATCACCGATCCGCGCACCGCCAATCGCGGTGGCTACGTGCATTTCTGCGGCTTCTATCTGGCCTGGTCAGATATCGCCGAAGGCTACGGCCATGAACACATCAACTGACCCTTTGCCGACCGGAACGGAGACACGCTGACATGAACATCAGAACGTCGATCATGATTCTGTTGTATGCAACTGCGGTATCGCTGCTCGCGATGAGTTCTGCCGCGAACGCTGGACAGCCCTTGGACCACGCCGCACAGGAGCTGTCCGAGCCGGGTATCCGGATCACCTACCTGCTGTTCTCCGGCCGCGAGAATCCGAAGCTGACGATTCCGGCCGGCGAGATGCGCGACCACATCACCGTGCGGCTCGACCGGGCCAAGGACTCTGCGACCCGGATGCCGGACAGCGCCTATCATCCGATACTCGGTTACAACGGCATCCTGGTTGAGGTCGTCGACGAAGCCGGCAAACTCACCTCGAGTCAGGTCGTCAAGGGCGAGGTGCTTCGCGTCGACTCACCGACAGGCCGCGCACCCGATGCGCTGCGATCCTGGCATGCGTCGGAGTTGGAGCAGTTGCTGGTATCGGCCGGACAATCCAGCGGTGCCCTGGACGCCGAACTGGCGGCGTTGATCCTCGACGGCAGCCGCTAAATCAGCGATCTCGCACAGGCCGCCGCTTCGACGGCGGCCTGTTTCGCGTCGAAAGGCGCCTTCTTGGGTTGGTCGCGACCATCACCCGCACGCTGGCGCTCGGATTCTTCGCTGCGGCCTCTGTACAGTGCAAGAATCGTGTCGAGGAAATCCCGACCGAGAACTTTGGTTGCGGGGATCGCGTAGAAGTTGATGCTGGTCGTGACGCGATAGTGAGCGACAATTTCGAGCTGCGTCGAACCGTCTACAAGAGGGGTCAAGAGGAAGGTGGTATCCAGCAGATCGAAATAGCGCCCACCAATCGCCACGTGCTCGTCCATCGAACCTTTGGGAAACGAATGCTCGTCGAAGATGTAGCGCCAGCTGATCGCCTCGTGTTCCCGGCGTTCCGTGACTGCTGCGCGGAAGTTCACTCCATGCTCCCACTTTGAAAAGCGCACCTCGCCGTCGACAGTTTCGACGTTTACGCCCTCCAACGGCTTTGGCACACCGATCAGATGCGTGAGACTGAACGGCAGCTCGTCCGGCCTGATCGACCGGGCGGTCAGGATCTCCTGCCAGACCGTCTCCGCCGAAGCCTCGATGTGGACCGAGCGCCGGATCTCCAGCTGCCGATCCTGCAACGGAACGTAGCCTTCGAAAGCCATCATCACGATCGGCAGAAACGCCACCGACATCAGCCGGGACTGTGAGCGGTCGAGCGCACGCAGCGCGAGTCTCATCGCAACACCACCCAGACTGGCGCTGGCAAAGAACAGCGGCGCCATCAGCGCCAGACAGATCAGGCCCTCCAGTTGTGTGACTGCGCAGCCCAGGAACATCAGGAACACCGTGATCCACGGTGCAAAGAGCGAGAAGCCGATGCCTGGACGACTCGCTCGAGCGCCAAAGACCGTGAGCGCCCCGGCGACGAAAGGCGTTCCGATGAGGAATGCCCACGACATCAGCCCCTGCAACGCCGGTGGCAGCGCACCGAAGAGCACCCGCATCAATACACCGAAGGCAGCGCCAGCGATAATCCAGGCCCACCACAAGTCGGACGCTGGCGAGTTCGTGGCGGTCATCACTGCATTTCCGCTGCCGGTCGACGCGCCGGCCCGCCGCGTCTCGACCCTTCAGTACGACACGACCGATCGGACTTGACTCGGGCCAATACGCATCCGGATGACAACGTCGTTTCTCCCCGCCGTTCGGTCGAGCGCATGATAGAACCAGCCACTGTGTGGTTGCGTCGTATCATGACCTTGTCTCTCCTGGTGTCTCCGTACCCGGAACCGTTTCGTCGGCGAGCGTACCGCCAGCAGGCAACCGGAGCCAGCGGTCAATCGACTCGGGGCGTCCGCAACGAGTGAACGCCTGGCGTTCTTCAATGTCGAAAACGAATCGCTCGCCGGTTTGCCGTGCCAGCCCGGCCGGCATGATTGTCAGGCGTTGAGTGAGACGTCGAGCATGTACATTGTGTTTCGTTGACTGCCATTCGCCGGGAAGCGATGATTCCATCGCTTGCTACGGAACAACCAGCGAGTCCCCCACCGTCGCGGGCAGTTGCGATGAAGGTGCGGTTGGTTTCAATCGTGTCGACCGTTCGAGTATCGAGGAGACACAGCATGGATCGCTACACCGGCGGTTGCCTGTGCGGCAACGTCCGAATCGTCGCCTCGGGGCGCCCCTACCGGGTCGGCATTTGTCACTGTCTTGACTGTCGCAAGCATCATGGAGCGCTTTTTCACGCGTCCGCGGTGTTCCCAGAGGATGCAGTGACGATCGATGGCGAAACCCGCGACTACGCCGGTCGGTTTTTCTGCCCTCGCTGCGGCTCGTCCGTTTTCTCGCGCAGCACCGACGAAATCGAAGTAAACCTCGGATCGCTGGATGCCCCGGATCAACTGAGGCCAACCTACGAACTGTGGACTCTCCGTCGAGAGTCGTGGTTGCCGCCGTTACCGTTCTCAAGACGATACGACCGCGATCGAGAAGGCACGGGCCACTTTGAGGAATAGGTCGCCGGAACGGGCAAACGAAACACTCCCTGCATGTGCCGTCGTGTCGCTCGATCTAGCTGACGCCGGCTGCGACGTTGGCGCTCGCCTCTCGAGCGCCGTACACCGTTGCCGGTGGAATGTGTCCGGAATACTGTGCCGTTTCGCCCACGCTCAGCAGAGCCGGAGGCCT
The DNA here is from genome assembly GCA_964522235.1 of uncultured Rhodanobacteraceae bacterium. Taxonomy (GTDB): domain Bacteria; phylum Pseudomonadota; class Gammaproteobacteria; order Xanthomonadales; family UBA2363; genus Pseudofulvimonas. The sequence continues at coordinate 4,545 of CAZFUH010000007.1, read as the reverse complement.
GCCGGGCTAGCATTGTCCAGGATGGCGTGAAGACTCAACCCGTCAGCGAAGCGAGCGGCGCTACTCATCCACTACAACCCACGCGCAGTCTCCTCGATCAGCCAGTCGACGACGTCGCGCATTGCGGTGGCTTCGTCGACGCCGCGCTCGATTGCGTCCTGGTATACGCGCACCTGGCGGTCGGCGCTGGTACCGCGGTGCAGGATTGCGCGCGCAGCCTCGACCTCGCGCGTGCAGTCCAGGGCCGCGGCGTCCTCGGCGATCAGATCGAGCAGCTCTTCCAGCAGCTGCGCGTACGGCAGCATCTCGCCGCGGCCGAAGTCGATCAGCGAGCCGTCGATGCCGTAGCGCTGCGCACGCCATCGGTTCTCGGCGATCAGCATCACCGCGTAACGGCGCCAGGCGCAGTTGCGGCGCTTCATGCGCCACAGAAAACGCAGCAGGCAGACGTAGATCGCAGCGACGGTCATGGCGTCATCCAGGCGTGTGGAGGTGTCGCAGATGCGCATCTCCAGCGTCGGGTAACGCCACGATGGCCGGATGTCCCACCACAGCTTGGTGCCGTCCTCGATCACACCGGCGTCGATCAGCACCTGGACGTGACGGCGGTAGTCGCTCCAACCGTGGAAGGTCTCCGGGATGCCGGTGCGCGGCATTTCATCGAACACCGCCAGGCGGTAGCTCTTCAGCCCGGTCGGCCGGCCGCGCCAGAATGGCGATGACGTCGACAGGCACAGCAGGTGCGGCAGGAAATAGCGCACCTGGTTCATCAGGTCGATGCGCAGGTTGTCGTCGTCGATGCCGACGTGGACGTGCTGACCGCAGATCAGCATGCGCCGTGCGACCTGGCCGTGATCGCGGGTCAGGGCGTCGTAGCGCTCCTTGTCAGTGTGCGGCAGTGGGCTCCAGTCGGCGAACGGATGCGTTGACGCGGCGATCGGCGCCAGGCCGTCCTCAGCGCTGGTCTCGACGACGAGCTTGCGCAGCTGCGCGAGGTCCTTGCGCAGGTCGCGGAAGCAGGTCGCCGGGCGGGTGCCGACCTCGACCTGGCAGCGCAGCAGTTCCGGGCTGACCTGTTCGGGCCGGACCCGTTGCTGCATGCGCTCGATCATCGCCTCTTTCGGGCGGTTGCACAGGTCGCGCGATTCGCGTTCGACCAGCAGATATTCCTCTTCGATGCCGACGCTGAAGCTGGGTCCCTTGTCCATCTGGCTCTCCCCGTGGTTGAACCCGCTGCCCGGCTCCGAATCGGCGGTGCCGGTCAGCCTTGCCCGTCACCTGACGGCGACGGCGAAAATCGTCGGAACAGTTGTGCATCTTCAAGCAGCGGCGCCAGCGAGCGCGCAAGCACGCCGGCCCAGCGGGCGCGCTGGTCGGCGCTATCGAGCAGGTCCTGGCGCAGCTCGATCAGCAGATGCGGCAGGCCATGCGCTTCGGCGTGCGCGACCATCGTGTAGCCAAAGCCCTCGCGGCCGGAATACGGCTCGTTGTCCCCCACGTCCAGACCCTCGTGCTCGCGCAGATGTGCCATGAACGGCAGGGCCATGCGACCGTCCTGGTTCCACAGCACCGCGACCGGCCACGGCCGGCGCGCACCTCCGACTTCGGCGGCGAAGCTGTGCACCGAGATCAGCGCCGGCACCTGCCCGGCCGCGAACTGCGCCTGCAGCCAGCCGGCGATCGCGCGGTGGTATGGCTGGTGGATCTGCTGCCAGCGTCGCTGCCGCGACGCCTCGTCGAGACCAGCATTGCCGGGGACGACGATGCCATCGCTGATCGTCGGCGCCAGGGTTGGATCATCGAAGTGCCGGTTCGCATCGGCGACCAGGCGCGAATAGCCGTGCAGGAACGCCGGCAGGCCAAGCTGCGCGGCCAGGCGGCGGGTGACGTCGCCGGCATGCAGATCGACGGCGATATGGTTGCTGAACGCGTCGTCCGGCAGGCCCAGCCCAGCCAGCGCCGCCGGCACCGCGGCTGAGGCGTGGTCACACAGCAGCAGCGCGTGTGCGCTGGCACCGGGCAGGTACTCGAACGGCGGCGGGTCGCGCGGCCCGATCAGCTTGTCCGGTTCCTCCGACTCCGGACGGGCCGCCAGCGCGTTGGCAAGGCTCATAGCTGCATCATGGCAAACCACGCCGGGCTGCGCCAGGAGTTAGTGGTCAGGAGTTAGAAAATAGAGTAGAGCCAAAGGCCAGCCGCGACCCCAGCCTTCTCGAACCTCTAACTCCTAATCACTAACTCCTAGCTCTTCAGGGCTATGCCAGGAGTTAGTGCATAGGAGTTGGAAAATAGAGTAAAGCCAACAGATCGCCGCAGCCCCAGCCTTCTCTAACCTCTAACTCCTAGTCACTAACTCCTAGCTCTTCAGGTCTGTAACCAAGGCCGTCGCGCATGACGTAGCGGATCCGCTTCAGCGCGCCGACGTCGACCAGCGGATCGCCGTCGACGGCGATCAGGTCGGCCTGCATGCCCGGTTCCAGGCGACCGACGCGGTCGGACAGGCCGAGCAGGTCGGCGGCGTTGACCGTCGCGGCAACGATCGCCTGCGCCGGCGTCATGCCGTGCTCGACCATCAGCTCGAACTCGTCGGCGTTGCGGCCATGCAGACTGACACCGGCATCGGTACCGAAGGCGATGCGCACGCCAGCCGGAACCGCCTTGCGCAGCGACTGGCCGGTGATGCCGATGCGCCAGCGGATCTTCTCCAGCACCTCGCCGGTGTAGGCATCCGGGTTCGCGGCCAGGCGCTCCCGATAGCCGTTCACGGTCGACAGTGTCGGCACGTAGTACGCGCCGCTGCTGCGGAACAGCGCCAGGCCCTCGTCGTCGAGCAGGGTGCCGTGCTCGATCGAGTCGGCACCCAGGCGCAGCGCCATCGCGATGCCGTCGGCACCATGCGCGTGCACCGATACCTTCTTGCCGTACAGGTGCGCGGTGTCGATGATCGTGCGCGCTTCATCTTCGAACATCTGCAGTCCCAGACCGGCGCCGATGACGCTGTTGACGCCACCGGTGATGGTCATCTTGATCACATCGGCACCGTTGGCGATCTGCCGACGCACCGCACGGCGACACGACTCGACGCCGTCGCAGACATTGCCGTTGCGCAGCAGAGCCTCGTGCAGCTCACGCCGGAAGCCCAGACTCGGATCGGCATGGCCGGTGGTCGCGGTAATGCTGGAATTGGCGGTCAGGATGCGCGGACCGGGCAGCTTGCCGACGGCGATCGCATCACGCAGCGCCCGGATCACGCCGTCGCCGTCACCGAGGTTGCGCACGGTGGTGAAGCCGGCAGCGAGTGTCTTGCGCGCGTTCAGCGCAGCCTCGAAAGCGACGTCGGCCTGGCTCAGCGACACCACGTCGAGCTTGCCGGCAATGCCGCCGCGATCCGAGGTCAGGTGAACGTGGCTGTCGATCAGACCGGGCAGCACGAAATGACCGCGCAGGTCGACCACCTCGGCATCGGCCGGGACGCCGTCGAGCTCGGCTGCTGGCCGGTGGCCGTCGTGGACGGCCTCGATACGGCCGTCGCGCAGGACCACGGTGGCGGCGCCGCGCGGCGACTGTTGCGGCCGGTCGAGCAGCCGACCGGCATGTACCAGTTGCCAGCGCTCTTGCGTCTGTGCCGACACGGGGGCCGGCGCAGCGAGCGCGGCAACGACGAACAGTACGGCAGCGAGACGCATCATGTCGGGTCTTCGACGGAATCGGCGCACTAAGGTAGCAAAGCCGCGGCGCCGGTGTTGTTCGGCCGGTCGCGGCATTCGCATCGCCGAGCGTGATCCCGTAAAGTGAAGACCCCGTCGCCACCGCTGTTGACCGCCGATGGCCCCATCGATCCGCCGCCCGTCGACAATCCGCGGCCTGCTCGCCGTCGCCCTGCTGGCACTGGCCGGCGGTGCCTGCGCACAGGCGCTGCCGCCGCCAGCGCCGACCGTGTACGGCTACGAGATCGTCAACACCTACCCGCACGACACCAGCGCGTTCACCCAGGGCCTGCTGTATCGGGACGGCCACCTGTACGAGAGCACCGGCTTGAACGGTCGCTCCAGCCTGCGCAAGGTCGAGCTGGAAACCGGCAAGGTGCTGCGCATGCATCGCCTGGTCCCGGAGTTCTTCGCCGAGGGTCTGGTCGACTGGCAGGACAGCCTGATCCAGATCACCTGGCATTCCGGCGTCGGCATCGTCTACGACCTGGCGACGTTCGAGGAGCGGCGCCGCTTTTCGTATCCTGGCGAGGGCTGGGGTATCAGCCACGACGGTCGGCGCCTGATCATGAGCGACGGCACGTCGCAGCTGCGCTTTCTCGATCCGGACACGCTGGCCGAGACCGGCCGGTTGACCGTTCGCTTCCAGGGCCAGGAACTGCGCGGGCTGAACGAACTGGAGTACATCGACGGTCGGGTCTGGGCCAATGTCTGGCCGACCGACCACGTCGTCATGATCGATCCGGACAGCGGCCACGTCACCGGCCATCTCGACCTCGGCAACCTGCTGCCGCGCGACCAGCGCCGCACCGGCGAGGACGTGCTCAACGGCATCGCC
>CAZFUH010000006.1:0-28625 GCA_964522235.1 uncultured Rhodanobacteraceae bacterium | reverse complement strand
GGCAGCGGTATCAGGCCAGCGAGCACCTGAGTCTGCCCAGCCACGCGCTGCTGCCCGGGCTGATCAACAGCCACGTCCACAACCCGATGACACTGCTGCGCGGTCTCGCCGACGACACGCCGCTGATGGTCTGGCTGCACGAGCATATCTGGCCGACCGAGGCGCGTTTCGTTGGTCCGGAATTCGTCCGCGACGGCGTCGAGCTGGCGATCGCCGAGATGCTGCGCGGCGGCACCACCTGCTGCAACGAGAATTATTTTTTCCCCGACATCATCGCCGCGACCTATCGCCGGCACGGTTTCCGTGCCGTGGTCGGTCTGCCGGTGATCGATTTTCCGACCGCCTGGGCGGCCAGCGCCGACGAGTACTTCGACAAGGGCCTGGCGCTGCACGACGAGTGCCGTGGCGATGCCTTGATCAGCACGGCATTCGCGCCGCATGCGCCGTATACGGTCTGTGACCAGTCGCTGACGCGGATCCGCATGCTTTCGGATCAGCTCGGACTGCCGGTGCACATGCACGTGCACGAGACCGCGCATGAAGTCGAGGAGGCGCGGCAGAAGCACGGCCAGCGACCGCTGGCTCGACTGCAGGCTCTGGGGCTGGTCAATGAGTGGTTGCTTGCCGTGCACATGACCCAACTGAGTTCGGCCGAGATCGAGCTGTGCGCCCATGCCGGGGTCACGGTCATTCATTGCCCGGAGTCGAACCTGAAGCTGGCCAGCGGCTTCTGTCCGACCGCGGCGCTGAGCAAGGCCGGCGTACGCATGGCCTTGGGTACCGATGGGCCGGCCTCGAACAATGATCTGGACATGTTCGGGGAGATGCGAACCGCGGCACTGCTGGCCAAGGCCGTTGGTGCCGACGCTGCCGCCCTGCCCGCCGCCGAGGTGTTGCGGATGGCGACGCTCGGGGCGGCGCGGGCGTTGCGCCTGGATCATCGCATCGGTTCGATCGTGGCGGGCAAACGTGCCGACCTGATCGCGGTCGATTTGTCGGCATTGGAAACCCAGCCGGTGTACGACCCGTTGTCGCAGCTGGTCTACGCGGCTGGCCGGCATCAGGTGCGCGAGGTCTGGCTGGATGGTCGTCGGCGCCTGTGCAATGGCCAGTTGGTCGATCTGGATGTCGATGCGATCGTCGCCAAGGTTCATGCCTGGCGCGAACGCATCCGTGCCGCCGACGCGGATTGAACCGATCATGGCCACCAACGCCGTCAATGCCGACCGCAGTGAACTGGACCGTTTCGCCCGGCTGGCGGCCTCTTGGTGGGACCGGGAAGGTCCGATGCGGCCGCTGCACGACCTGAACCCGGTGCGCGCCGAGTTCGTTGCCATGCAGGCCCGGTCCGCCGGTTTCGCACTTGCCGGCGCGTCGGTACTCGACGTTGGCTGCGGTGGCGGCCTGCTGGCCGAGGCGCTTGCCCGGCAGGGTGCCCAGGTGACTGCGCTGGATCTGGCAGCACCGCTGATCGATGTCGCGCGGCTGCATGCCGGCGCTGAAGGGCTGAGGATCGACTACCGGGTCGAGCCGGTCGAGGTTCATGCCGACCAGCGGCCGGCCCGGTACGACGCGGTCACTTGCATGGAGATGCTTGAACACGTGCCCGATCCGGCGGCCGTCGTCGCCGCCTGCGCGATGGCCCTGAGGCCGGGTGGTCTGTTCCTCGCCTCGACGCTGAATCGCACGGCCAAGGCATTTGCCCTGGCAATCTTCGGCGCCGAGTATCTGTTGCGCCTGTTGCCGCGCGGCACGCACGAATACGGCAAGTTCATCCGTCCCAGTGAGCTCGATATCTGGTGCCGGGCCGCGGACCTGGAACTGGTCGCGCTGACCGGACTGCACTATCAGCCATTGACCCGGCGTGCTCGTCTGTCTGCAGATGTCGGCGTCAACTATCTGCTTGCAGCGCGAAAGCGATCATGAGCGGTCGCGCCGCCGTGTTGTTCGATCTCGACGGCACCGTTCTCGATACCGCGCCGGATCTGCTGGTCGCGCTGAATCTGCTGCGTGAGCGGCGCGGCCTCGGTCCGTTTCCACTGACTGGATTTCGTGCCCGAGTCTCGCGCGGCGCTCGGGCGATGCTCGCCGCCGGCTTGCCGGGGTTCGTCGATGCCGGCGACCGCGGACAGGCTGACATCGTGCGCGAATTTCTGGCTGCATACGAGGGCCGGATCTATCGCGACACCGTGATGTTTCCCGGCATGGCCGAGGTGCTTGACACCCTCGCGGCGCGTGGCGTCGCGCTGGCGATCGTGACCAACAAGCCGGAGGCAATGGCCTGCGAGCTGTTGCACGCGATGGCCCTGGCTGCGCGCTTTCCGGTCGTGCTCGGCGGCGACAGTCTGGGCGAGCGCAAGCCGCACCCGCTGCCGGTTCTGACCGCATGCGCGCGGCTGGAGGTCGAGCCGGGCCGCGCCTTGATGGTCGGCGACGACCATCGCGACATCGAGGCCGGGCGCGCTGCCGGCTGCGGAACGGTTGCGGTTGCGTGGGGCTATGCCGACGCTGGAGAACTGCCGGGCTGGGAAGCCGACACGATCATTCACTCGCCCGCGCAGTTGCCGGCCCTGGTCGGTGCCTGATGACGGTACCCGAGCAGGTGGCCGACGAGTCCGAGGTGTTTGTCAACAAGTGGTTGTCTGTTGAGCACTGGCACCGCCTGTTGCTGCTGTTCGAGTCGCCCGCCTTGCGCCGACAGCGCAGCCTGGTCGAGGCGCTCGGTCATGAACTGCGCGGCTGTGCCCTGGACAGTTCCGAGGCACGGGTCAGCACGGCCAAGCTCGGCTGGTGGATGCAGGAATGGCAGCAGCTGGCGAACGGCGTTCCTCGGCATCCGCTGACCCGTGGCCTGTTGCAGGCCGCGGGCGCTGAAATCGACGCCGAGGCCGGTGGGCAATGGATTGCCGCCGCGGCGAACCTGGCCTCGGACGAGGTCGATGGCGATCTCCCGGCGCGGCAGGGGCGGTGGCTTGATTTCAGCCGCGCTCAGGCCACGGCAACGCAGCCGTGGCTGCCATTGCCCTTGGATTCGGATGCCGGCGTCCATGCCCTGAGCCTGCAAATCGAGCGCTTGCCGGCTGCCGCCGCCGACTTGCGGCGCGGACGGCTGCCGCTGCCGCTGTCGGCGCTTGCGCGGGCTGGCATGACGCGCGCCGAACTGGGCTCCGAGCTGGAAGCTACGGCGAATGCGATCTCCGGTCATGCCGCTCAGCTAGGGCAGGCGCTGACCGGGGCAGGGAATGGTGTGTGCGATCCTTACCGGCGCATGCAGGCCGCGCTGGCGCGTCTATTGGCCGCCGCGATTGCCAGAAACGGTGCCAGCGCCTGGTCCGGAGTGCGAGCGCTGCCGCATTTTCGGGCGGCGTTCGCGGTCTGGCGGGCGCGTCGCATGACCTCTGTCACTGGCCGTGACTCGCCGGGTTGCTAGTATGGCCGCCATTGCCCATAGTTGGAGGATCATCAAATGAAGTTCAATTCCAAAGTCTTTGCCGCGATCGCCTTGTTGGCGCCACTGCCTTTGCTGGCTGCGCCGGCCGAACTGAGCCTGGACGAAGTGCTTGCCAAGTACTTCGAAGCCCGTGGCGGCCTGGATACGATCAAGTCGGTAAACAGCATGCGCAGTACCGGCACCATGTCGATGGCCGGGATGGAGTTTCCGTATACCAGTGAGGCCAAGCGACCGGGCAAGCTGCGCGTCGACTTCTCGCTGCAGGGCATGACCGGCACCCAGGTCGTCGCAGGCGACAGTGGCTGGCAGGTCATGCCGTTCATGGGCAAGACCGAACCCGAGCCGATGACCGGGGACGAGCTGCGCAATTTCAAGAACCAGGCCGACATCGACGGTCCCCTGGTCGACTGGCAGGCCAAGGGTCACAGCGTCGAACTGCTGGGAACCGAGGAGGTCGAGGGTGCCGACGCCTACAAGTTGGGAATCCAGTTGAAAAGCGGCGACGAGATCACCGCGTATCTTGACGCCGAGTATTTCCTCGATCTGAAGTGGGACATCAACCTCACCATGCGCGGTCAGCCGATCAAGACCTCGATCTCGTTCGGCGACTACAAGGAGGTCGGCGGCCTGACCATTCCGCACGCAATGACCCAGACCATGGAAGGGATGCCGGGCGGTCAGAGCTTCACGATCGACAGCGTGGAAATGAATGTCGCGATCGCCGACGAGCGCTTCGACATGCCCGAGCCGGCACCGACGGCCGAAACTGCTGCCGAATAGCCTGACTCAAGGTCCTCAGGCCGGGGGCTCTTCGTGCCGCCGGCCGGCGGGTCATCGCAGCGCGGCAGCCGATGCCGCCGCCGATGCCGGGGCGGTACCGTCCCGGCATGAATCAATCCGGGAGGTTCCATGCGTAGCGTCAGTTTGCTGGTCACATTGATGATGTCGTGCCCGTTCGCTGCAGCGACAACGCCGGCACAGGATTTCGATTCCGCAACCTTCGCCGGTCTGAAGGCCCGCAGCATCGGCCCGGCTGCGATGAGCGGGCGAATTGCCTCGGTCGATGTCGCGCCGACTCAACCGGCGACGATTTATGTCGGTGCCGCCAGCGGCGGCGTCTGGCGCTCGCGCAACAACGGCATCAGTTTCTCGCCGGTGTTCGATGACCATGCGCAATCGATCGGCGCGGTCCGTGTGGACCCGAGTACGCCGACCACGATCTGGGTCGGCACCGGCGAATCGCGCGTGCGCAACAGCGTCTCCGCCGGCGACGGCATCTATGTCAGCGACAACGGCGGCGATAGCTGGACGCACAAAGGCCTGAGCCAGTCGCGGCACATCGCCGAAGTGCTGGTGCATCCGAGCCGCAGTGATCGGGTCTGGGTTTGCGTCACCGGCCACGCTTTCGCGGATAGTGACGAGCGCGGCGTCTATCGTTCTGATGATGGTGGTTCGACCTGGGACCGGCGCTTGTATGTCGATGCCGGGACCGGCTGTGCCGATCTTGCCTACGACCCGGTTGATCCGGACGTGCTCTATGCCGGCATGTGGGACTTTCGCCGTGAGCCGGACTTCTTCCGCTCCGGCGGTCCAGGCAGCGGCATCTACAAGTCGACCGACGGCGGCGACAGCTGGCGCCGTCTCAGCGAAGGTCTGCCGAGCTCGGATCTGGGCCGGATCGCGATCGCGGTCGCCGCCAGCGACCCCAGTCGTGTCTACGCCATGGTTGAATCCAAGGACACCGGCATCTACCGGTCCGACGACCATGGCGAGACATGGCGGCTGATGAATACGTCGGCCGGTGTCCAGTTCCGGCCGTTCTACTTCGGCAAGATCGCCGTCGATCCGGTCGATCCGGATCGCGTCTACCGGCCCGGTTATCTGCTCGTCACCAGCGATGACGGCGGCAAGACCTTCGGCGGCATGTTCAGCGCCGGCGGCGGTTCGATCCATCCCGATCACCATTGGCTGTGGATCAACCCGGCCGACCCGATGCATCTGATCAATGCCACCGATGGTGGCCTGTACGTCTCCCACAACCGGGGCGTGCATTGGCGCTTCGTCGGCAGCCTGCCGGTGTCCCAGTTCTACCATGTCAGCGCCGATATGGCGGTGCCGTACAACGTCTATGGCGGCCTGCAGGACAACGGTTCCTGGGTCGGGCCATCGCACAAGGCCGGAGGTGTTCGCAACAAGGATTGGCATTCGGTCGGCTATGGCGACGGTTTCTGGACGTTTCCCGATCCGACCGACGAGCACACGGTGTTCTCCGAGTATCAGGGTGGCAACCTGTTGCGCGTCGATCGCCGCACCAATGAAATCAAGTCGATTCCGCCGGCACGTGTGGAGGGTGGGCCGAAGCTTCGTTTCAACTGGAACACGCCGATCCATCTCAGCCCGTCGCGCCCAGGCCGGATGTACTACGGTTCGCAGTTCCTGCATCGCTCCGACGATCGCGGCGACACCTGGGTGACGATTTCGCCTGACCTGACCACGAACGATCGCAAGCGCCAGCGGCAGGCGCAATCGGGTGGTCTGACGATCGACAATTCCACCGCCGAGAACAACACCACGATCTACACGATCAGCGAGTCGCCGCTGGATCCGGATACGATCTGGGTCGGCACCGACGATGGTCTGGTGCAGTTGACCCGGGACGGTGGTGCCAGCTGGCGCAACCTGACCGGCAATCTCCCGGGCCTGCCACGCGGCCTTTGGGTGTCGCGGATCGAGGCCAGTCCGCATGATGCCGCCACCGCCTTCGTCACCATCGACGGTCATCGCAGTGGTGACGATACATTGTATGTGTACACAACACGCGATTACGGCGCTAGCTGGACCTCGCTGGCGAACGCTGACGTCGAAGGCTTTGCCTGGGTGATCCGCCAGGACCCGGTCAGTCCGGACCTGTTGTATCTGGGTACCGAGGCCGGTCTGTATCTGAGCCTGGATGGCGGCGGCCACTGGGCGCGTTTCGACGAGGGCATTCCGAAGGTGGCGGTGCATGACCTGTATCTGCACCGGCGTGATCATGACCTGATCGTCGGTACCCACGGTCGCGGCGTCTACATCATCGACGACCTGACGCCTTTGCGCGCGCTCAGCGCTGAGCGCCGGTCACAACCGAGCACGGTGCTGCCGAGCCGGCAGCAGGTGATGTGGAGTGGCGGTGCGCTGCAGGAATTTCCGTCCAACGACGAGTTCTTCGGCGAGGCGCAAACCGAAGCGGCGGTGATCGCCTATCACCTGGCGCGCCGGCACATGTTCGGGGAATTGCGAGTCAACGTCTACGACGCCGAAGGTGAGCGCGTAGCCAGTCTGGCCGGCGGCGGTCGTCGCGGCATGAATCGGGCCGAATGGCCGATGCGGCTGAAGCCGCCGAAGCTGCCGGTTTCGACCCAACTGGTGCCGGCCTTTGTCGGGCCGCGTCTGCCAGAAGGCCGCTACCGGGTCGAACTCGTGCACGGCAACCACCGCAGCGAGGGTGAGATCGAACTGGTCGCCGACCCACGATCACCCCACAGTGCCGAGGATCGTGCCTTGCAGCAACGCAGCGCGCTGGCGATCTACCATGAGCTGACCGAGCTGACCTATCTGGCCGAGAGCGTCACCGATCTGCGCGAACAGGCGCAGGCGCGCAGTTCGGCACTACCGGCCCAGGCGCGTGCTTTGGCCGCTCTGGAACGGCGCCTGGCAGCGTTCGCTGACACCTTGTCGGCGAGCAAGCCAGGGATGATCACCGGCGAGGAAAAGCTGCGCGAGGAGTACGGCAAACTGTACGGGGCCGTGGTCAGCTTCGATGGCCGTCCGAGTGCCACCCAGTTGGCCAGCCACCGGCGTCTGCATGCTGAACTGCAAGCCCGCGAAGCCGAGTTCGACAGCCTGCTTGCAGCGGAACTGCCGCGTCTGAACAGGACCTTGGAACGGGCCGGACAGCCGCCGCTGGCGCGGCAGTCGCGTGAAGCCTGGGAGGCTGCGACGGCCGGCTCAGGCAGCACCGCTGGCGCCGGACGTCACGCATTGCGCCGTCTGCCCGAAACCCTGGGCGTGCTGTTCGGACTGCTGCGCTGAACCTGACAGGCGCATAGGAGCCTGGGTGGCAGAGCGCGGGTTGGCTGGCGCCAACCTGCGCTGCGTAGGGCGCGCAACGCCGGCACTTGATCCTCATGGGGAGGATCCCCAGATCGGTACTTTCGTAGACACCCCCTGATGCCGGTGCCCCTACGGTCGAAATAGCGGCTGTGGCATGCTGGCCACTTCCATGTCCCAGGTGCGCCATGACTTCCGCTGCCAAAGCCCGCAATTTGCCCGATATTGCCGTAGACCAGCGCCCCGGTACTTCCGGCGTGCTGGACTGGGTCGGCATGGGCGCGATCGAGGCTCCAGTCACCGTTCGCGGCGATGACGGCGCGCCGATCCGCTGCAATGCCAAGGTCACGGCCTATGTCGATCTGGCGCAACCCACGGTGCGCGGCATCCATATGTCGCGCCTGTACCTGCATGTCGACCAAGTGCTCAGCCACGAGACGCTGACCCCGGCCGCGCTGCGCCGTCTGCTCAAGGATTTCCTGAGCTCGCATCAGGAATTGTCGACGCGTGCGCTGGTACGCATCGAGTTCGACTATCTGGTGCGCAGGCCGGCGCTGATGTCCGACAACTCCGGCTGGAAGTCGTATCCGGTGACCATCAGCGGCCTGCTGGAGGACGACCACTTCCAGCTCGAACTCGGCTTCGAGGTGTTGTATTCGAGCACGTGTCCGTGTTCGGCGGCTTTGGCGCGGCAGCTGATCCAGGAGCGCTTTCGCGAGGACTTCGACGCCGGCGGGAATCTGAGTCGTGATCAGGTACTTGCCTGGCTGGGCAGCGAACAGGGCATTTGCGCAACCCCGCACAGTCAGCGCTCGGCTGCCCAGGTCAAGGTACGTCTGTGTCCGGCATTTCACGAGTTTCCGATCATTGCCCTGATCGACCGCGTCGAGCAGGCCTTGCAGACGCCGGTGCAGACCGCGGTCAAGCGCGAGGACGAACAGGCGTTCGCGCGCCTGAACGGCGCCAACCTGATGTTCTGCGAGGATGCCGCCCGGCGTATCCAGGCGGCACTCGACGAGGATGAACGGGTTGCCGATTTCTGGTTGCGCGCCAGCCACTTCGAAAGCCTGCACCCGCACAATGCGGTTGCAGTGGCCAGCAAGGGCGTGCCCGGCGGCTATCGTCCAGGACTGGAAGCATGAGAAGCGGGAAAACCCGCCATCCGGGACTCGAAACGGCTTCGTGTTTGTGCTGCCGTCGCGCACGGCGGGATGCGTAGCGCGATGTTATAAGCTAACATTGAGTTCGATTCCTGGCCGTTGAACTCGAGCTCAGCCCATGCCGCCCGTCCTGCATCAAGTTGTCGACCGTCTAGGGGTCAGTGCTGCCTGGCTTTGTGCCATTCACTGCGCGCTGTGGCCGCTGCTCCTGGCGTTTGCTCCGGCGTTCGGCGCCTGGTTGTGGACCGGCTGGGAAGAGGCCTTTGTCGTCTTCGCTGCCGTGCTTGGCCTGGGCAGTCTCGCGGTCGGCTATCGTCGGCACCGGGTCTTTCGAGCGTTCTGGTTCCTGCTGCCCGGTTTGGCCCTGTTGATCGTCGCCACTGCGACCGAGATTCACGAGCACCTGGTGTGGCATGCGGTGATGATGACCGCCGGTGGATTGCTGGTCGGCATCGCTCATCTGGTCAATCTGCGCCTGTGCCACGGGCATGTCCATGATGCCAGTTGCGGTCATCTTCCGACGTTGGCCGCCGATTCCGAGCAAGAACATCATTCTGCCCAGATCAGCGCAATGCGAACCTGACGCGGCGGTTTCCGCCCCGCATGGCACCGCGCGTCCACAGTTGTGGGGTGAGTCCGACCGACAAAGCCGGTATCGTGGCGGCCCCTGTCCGGTTTCGATTTCATCATGAGCAACCAACAAACCCTGCTGGTCACCGGCGCCGCCGGTGCCCTGGGCCGCGCCGCGGTCGCTGCCTTCGTCAAGCACGGCACTCGTCTTTCCTTGATTGATCAGGAAATTGGCGTGTTGCGCGAGGCGTTTCCCGAGCTATCTCAAGAGCACCTGCTGCTGACTGCCGACGTCACCGACGAGGCCTCGATCGCCCAGGCCGTCGCGGTCACCATCGAGCGCTTCGGGCGTCTGGATGGCCTGGTCCATATCGCCGGCGGCTTCACGATGGGTGAGGCCGTGCATGAGCTTTCGCGCGAGGTCTGGGATCGGATGATGACGTTGAATGCCTGGTCCTTCGTCGCCTGTACACGCGCCGTGGTGCCACACCTGCTCGCTGCTGGTGGCGGACGGGTAGTCGCGGTGTCGGCGCGCGCGGCGAGTCAGGGCCAGGCGGCAATGAGTGCCTACGTGGCATCGAAAAGCGCCTTGCAGCGTCTGGTCGAGTGCTTGTCGGCCGAGGTTCGTGAGCACGGCATCGCGGTCAACAGCATCGCCCCGAGCATCATCGACACTCCGGCCAACCGGGCGGCGATGCCCGATGCCGATCCGTCGCGCTGGGTGCCGCCATCGACCCTGGCCCAGACCCTGCTGTTTCTGACCTCCGAGTCCGCCGGCGCGATCCACGGCCAGCATCTGGTCGTGTCCGGCCTGTCCTGAGCTGCAACGGCCGCCAAGAGTGACGTACTATACTAGTGTAGTGCGCCGGAAGTTTCGCACCATTCTCGCTTGGTCTTCAGCCCCGATCCGACGTTGCTCGTCGTCGCCATAGCGCTGCTATGACTCCTCCTCGCGCCTTGTCTCGGGACCGAATCCACGGCGCGATAAAGGCACCAGACTTCCGACGCACCACACTAGACGAGCAACAGCGTCAACAAGGAGCGCACGATCTGACTGGTCTGCTCGCGATCCCGGGCGTCAAAGGTCAGCACGGGAATAGGGTTGCGCTCGCGCCGTACGGCAGCTCGAATCGGGCTGAGATCGAAATCCGGGTCGCCGTCGGTCTGAGTGATGCCGATGACAACCGGTAGATCGGGGGCGATCTCGTGCAGCGCGGCTACCCATAGTTGGCATTCGCCAGCGACATTCCGGTCGGTGCCATTCAATACCAGCACGACACCCAGGGCACCGGTCAAAACGATTGGCCGCATGAAGGCCAGATGCTCCTGCCCTGGGAGGCCAAACACTTGCAGGTCGGTACCGTCATCCAAAAGTACAGTGCTGAAATCCAGAGCCACCGTTGTCGTGATCTTGCCAGGGATCGGGTCGCCAAGCCATGGCACTTCGGTGGAAACCGGAGGGGCGTCTGAAATCGATTGAATGGCCGCTGTCTTGCCCGCGCCCACCGGACCGGCAAAGACGATCTTCGGCGATGCCTCGTTCATAGCGCTGGCCCTCCATGCAGCCCAAAGCGTCTTGCCAGCCGCGCCAGCAGACTTGGTCGAGAGTCGTCAGTTCTCGGTGTCGATCGTTGTTTGGCCTCCGTGAAATCGGCTTCGCTGGTGTCCAGCACGCGTCCAGCCTTGAACGCCCAGAGCAAGGCGTGAACGCGATCTGTCGGGACTTCGCAGCGCTCGCTGAGCGCGTCCGCTGTCCAAGCCTGACTCGACAGCAGTCCGGCGACACGCATTGCGATCGGATCGTCGGCTTCGCCCAGATCCGGCCAGTCCCGCAATCGCCAGGGTCCGGGAGCGAAACGTGGCAGGTTCGCAGCGGGTTTGCGGCTTCCGCGAATCAGGAATCCATCAAGGCTCCTGGAGACCCATTCGCCAAGCTGACCCTGGGATGGCTGCACAGGCTGAATCGTCCAGCCACCACGGGTCAAATGCTCGCTGGCATTGACAATATCGCTGAATCTTCTCCCGATCACGCGCGCCGCCGATCTGCGCACAATGACTTTGTTGTCGCCGAATTGAAGGCTCAGGTCAGGATGGTCGAGCAGCGGATCTTCTGCCAGGCGCAACAGTGCGCAGGTCGACTCGTTCGCGTGTCCGGATTGTCCACCTCGTTGGATCAGCGCCTGCTCAAGCAGGGAACGAATGACGGACTGCAGGTCGTTTAGCGATTGGCGGCGATCGATCGCCCGGATCGAGGCTGCGACGGGCTCAAGGCGATCGACGAACATGAGCGCAGGTATCCCTGTTTCGCTGCATCGGTGCAAGATTGCGTCGCTTTCCTGACTGCTGCGATCAAAGATGACGACATCGGCGCGAACTCCGAGTCGATCTTGAACCTCGACTCGATGGCCATGCCCCGCCTGCAGCTTCAGGGCGATTTTGACCCGCAGGTGCAGGTTCTCGGGCAGCCCCACGACCGCTACGTGTACGTCCATTGCACGTTCATCTCCAACCTTGGAAGGCGTGGGCAGCGCGCTCTGACCGTGTCGCCTTGGGATCGGAAGCGCGCGGCGATTGACGCCGTTTCAGTAGCAGGCGTGACCTCACTCTAGGAAATCAGCGGGGAGATCGAAGAGTCGGTCTTCACCCGCTGATCGGGCAAGTCAGCTGAAGTCCAGGTCCCGCTCGAAGCTCTTCAGTTCGTGGCGCGCCATGGCCAGATTCGAGCGCGCGCGGTCAAGGACGACGTACAACATCAAATTCTGGTTGGTTTCCAGAGGCCGGATCAGATGGTATTGCTTGCTTAGAGTGATCAGGATGTCTTCGATCGTGTCGTTGAGTTTCAGAGCGGCGGCAACCTTGCGCTTGGCCTTGATCACTTCGGTGTTGCCGGCGGCAGCGATCTCCAGGTTGATGCCGCTGCCGTCGCCGAGAAGCAGCATTCCGCTGTCGCAGTCGACCAGCGCCGCAGCGACATAGCCATCGATTGAGCGAAGCGGTTCGAGCGTGGTCTTGCTGGACATGGTGAACTCCTTTGGTAGATGCGACTGGTGGCCTCTCGGCCGCCATCTAAGAGGCCGGTCAGGCCGGCTGCGGTTCAAGTTGTACCTGAGCATTGATTTCGGCCGCCAGATGGCTGGCCATGTCGATCGTCGTGCGCAGCGCGAGAGCTAGATTGGTGGTGCCGCGGCTGAACAGGGACAGCGTAAATACTCCCGTGAGATCCGGAATTCGCTTGCTAATGACGACGCCGTTTCTAAGCGACAGCGTTGCGTAGTCGACACGGTCGCCGTCGACCTCCTTGGCCAGCGATTCGCTTACGCTCATCAAGGTCGCGCTGAGGGCAGCGACCCGGCTGGCTTGCACACCAATGCGTTGCGAGCACGCAAACGGTCGACCGTCGACACTGGAAATCGACATCATGTCGATGTCGATGTTGTTCGAAAGGGCTCGTTCAAGAACCTCGTGACAGCGGGACTGGACCGCTGGGGTTGCCATGATTCGTCGCGCTGCCGCCAGATCGAAGCTCTGCTTTGCTGCCATTCAACCCCCGCTTAGGTGTGAAAACGGTCGGAACACAGTTTCGAGCCGGGTGATGGACCGGAGCGGTTGCCCCGGTGCGACCCATTCGGTACCGCATGGTCAATATATCGAACAGTTTCACGCCATCTACGCAGAATCGCTCGGACAATGTGCCGATTCGATCACCGAATTGTAAAAACTTGTGTCGAAGCGGCTGTCGAATCGGAGCTGTCTATGCAATCTGCAGCGACTCGCATGACTACATCCACGGCATTCCAGGACCAAGCCGCGTCGAAGCGGGGCATCTCGCAATTGAGCGATGCCATGCTCTGCGTGACTGCCGGAGAGATGTTGATCGAATGGCGGGGGCATTCATGGCGTGCCCGTCAGGGTGATCTGGTGATGCTGCCGTTCGGAGACCCGATCAGGATCAACTGTCTGCCCACTGCGCGGGGATTCGACGCGGCGACCGTGCATGTTCCCGCTGCGCTCGTGGAATCGTTCGAAAAAAGCTATCGGGATCTGATCACAACCCTGTTCGATCGAGTCGACGCCTTCCGGCTGGTCGTGCCGATGAGCACCGATGTCCGGGCGGCGTGGAGCAGACTTTGGGATGCTCATCTGGGCAATCAGGCCGATGTCATCGTGGGTCATCTGATCCAGCATGTGATGCTTCGACTGGTGATCGAAGGTGTCGTACCACCGTTCAACGGCCTGCACCGGGTACCCCTTGCGCGGCGGGTGCAACGAATCCTTGCGACACGACCAGAGCGGGCATGGCGGGTGGCGGAGGTCGCGAAGCAGTTGAAAATGACCGAGCCGACTTTGCGTCGACAACTGGCTCGCTATGGCGCCTCGTTTCGCGCAATTCTCGATGACGTCCGGATGTCCGGTGCCCTGGAGAACCTGATGAGCACTGATCTGCCGATCCGCCACGTCGCGGCAGCCGCCGGCTATCACTGCGCGTCCCGTTTCACGGCGCGCTTCAAATCCCGGTATGGATTGACACCCCTCATGCTGCGCAGCGTTCGAGCCGATCAGATCATGATGCTGTAATGGTCGCGGCTGTTGTGGCCGCTGCCGGCGTTGCCGACTGGAGCGCTGTTTCAGTCGGCGTCGAATCCGCAGAACGCGGTCTTGTCGTTGTGCAAGGTCTCCATGACCAGATGGTGTCTGGCGCGCGGATGATGCCCGCTGCGAAATCACGATCGCAGCGGGCGTCCGTACGATCAGCAGTCCGGCAGGCCGGTCCGGCACTCGAAGTCATTGGCGAAGATCAGTTCCTCGCCGGCGATCACCTCGGTGCTTTCCGTCGCGGCGTTGTTGCCGGGCACCGGATCGGGCAACTCGCCATCGATTTCGACGCTCGCTTCGATCGGGCCAGGCAAGGTCACCGGGGCGACCAGGACATCGACTTCCAGGCTTGGCGCCAGGCTGGCTGCCGCCATGGTCTTCGACAACGCACAGGTGACCAGGCCGTCGGCATGTCCGCAGTCCCAAAGGGCTTCGTTGCCTGACGGCACCGTGCGCGACGTGACGAATTCGACCTCGGCCGGCAAAGTCAGGGTCACCTCGACGGCGGTACTGTCGTCCGGTCCGAAGTTCACGGCCTGAACGACGTAGGTGAGGGTGGCGCCGGCTGCGACCGGGTCGGGGACATCGGTCAGGCCGACGCTGAGGTCGGCCTGCTCGCCAAGGTTGTCGGCAATGCAGTTGTAGCAGACCAGAGCGAAGTCCTGGCTGTTGTCGTCGCCGGCGTTCGGCAATGCGTTCGAATTGATGTCGGCGGCCAGCACGTTCACCGAGATCGCACCAAGATGCTGATCCGCACGCAGAAACACCCCTTCGGTGTTGTTGCGATGGTCGGAGCTGCCGCCGGTGGCCGACCAGCCGCCGGCAAAGACATTGCCGCGGTACAGTTCACCATCGGCCTCGACGCGCAGGTCCAGGTCGTTGTTCCAGGCCGGCGTACTGCCACCCAGGCCGTGGCCGGGCGCGTCGGTCCAGACCAGCATCAGGCGCATCGGCTGATCCGGATCGGCCGCCGTGTAGTCCGCCTGCCAGTTCTGGCCGGTATCGGAAAACACATGCGTCTGGTCGACGTAGATCACCGGCAGTGTTGGTGCCAATACCGCCGTGGTCTGCATCCGGCCCCAGCCTTGCTTGCGATCGGGGCGGGCACCGATCGGGTTGTTGTTGGCGTCGTTGTTGCCTTCCAGGTCGCGGGTCACGGCCAGGAACGCAGCCTTGATCAGGGCCGGACTCGGCTCGGCCTGAAACTGGTTGCGGTAGTACTGGGTGAACAGAGCAGTGGCGCCGGCGACGTGCGGAGCGGCCTGGCTGGTGCCGCCCTGCATACCGTAGCCTGAGGATCCCAGAGGCGAGTCGGTGAATCGGCTGTTGGCGATCATGTGCGGGATGAACCGGCCGTCCAGCGCCGGACCATGTGCGCTGTTGGCCGAGATCGCGTTGTTGCGCATGTCCTGGGTGTTGGCATTGATCTGGGCCCATGCCGAGCCGATCGTGAACAGGTTCTTGGCCTCGTCCGGGGTGCCCTGGGTACTGGTGTTGCCGAAGCCGTTCATGATTGCCAGGACGTAGGTCAGCGGCTGGTCGCCCTCGGCCTCGATATCGGCATCGCGGACACCGATATCGCTCTGTCGGGTATTGCCGTCATAGCCCTGAGGCGAACCCGCCGGCCCCCAGCTGTTGTTCGAGATCGTGGCGCCGTTGCGTACCGATTCGCGCATCAGGTTCAGCAGCCACGGTGCGCCGATCGAGTTGTTGCGCTGATCGATCAGACTCGCCGCCGGCGCCATGCCCAGGCCGCGCAGAAAGCCGCCGCTGTTGAGGGTTCCTGAGCTGGCATCACCGGCCATGATGCCGGAGACATGGGTGCCGTGACCGTCGGTCTGGCTGCCGTTGCCGCAGCTTGGACCGGTGCAGGCCAGCAGTCGGTTGGCCAGGTCGGGATGGTTGGCCTGGATGCCGTTGTCGACACAGGCCATGATCACGCCGCTGCCGTCCAGGCCGAGGGTGTCCAGGTAGTCGAGATAGCCGGTCAACGCGACACCGTCGCCGTCGACGTTGTCGCTGTTGATCTGGGCGCTCATCTCGCTCCGGGTGCCACCGTCGCTGGCCACCGGCTGCACGCTGTAGACGCCGGGGATGGCCGCGAACTCTGCCAGATGCTGACCGGCGACCCGAGCGTCGATGACGTCCAGGTGGCGGTCCATGCGACCGCGGTCGAGCACCTGTGCGCCGGCCCGTTCCAGCGCCACGGAAATTTCATCCAGGCCGTGGCGGGCGAGAATCTGGACTTCGATCAAACCGAACTGGCTGCGCCGGAACACCGGCGCCAGCCGGTACTCGGGCAGGAACTCGCCTTGCCAGCGCAGCTGCGGCAAGGCCGCGCTGCGTTGCATCGCCTGCGCTTCGGCCCAGACGATATACGCGTGCGGGTGCACGTACTGCACCGGTTGGACTCCGGTCGCCGCGAGCGCATCCAACCAGGCCTGACGGACCGGGCCATGGAACTGCACCAGGCGCCAGTCGGCATCGCCGGTCGGCTGCCAGGCGCTGAGCAGTCGGCTGTCCGGCGACCCGTCGAGCAGCGGATCGAAGCGCAGCCCGCCCAGATCCAGCTCGAACGGCCGCTCCCGCACTTGGACCTCGATCCCGGCAGCGGTCAGCGAGCCGACTTCGGAACCCGGCAGGGGCAGCCAGCGGAACCGGCCGTAGTCGATACCGGCGTGCTCGTCGAGCAGCTGGCCGAGGCGGTCCGGATCGCCATGGACCCGAGCCCAGACGGTGGTCGACCCGAGCGCGTGCACTGAATCGGTGGTCATCGGCGTCGCCGCCGTCGAGGTTGCGAGCGCCTGGCCGCCTACGGTCAAGCCGAGCAGGCAACCCAGGCCCAGCGCGGGCAATGTCGTACTCATTCCGATCTCCCTCAGGGACAAAACTCGTCAAGCTTATGCGAAAAAAAGACCCGAATCCGGACATTCGGAGTCCGCGCACGTAGAATCCCCACCATGCCCCTGATCACTGTGCAAGACGTCGACTACGGCGTCGGCGGTCCACTGCTGCTCGCTGGCGTCAATCTCGCCATCGAGGCGAACGAACGGATCGCTCTGATCGGCCGCAACGGCGCTGGAAAATCCACCCTGCTGCGTCTGCTCGCCGGCGAGTTGCGCCCCGATGATGGCGAGATCCGGACCCAGGGCGGTGTCCGCGTCGCCCGCCTGGAGCAGGAAGTGCCGGGTGATACCCAGGGTGATGTCTTCGATGTCGTCGCCGCCGGCCTGGGTGAACTCGGTGCCTGGATCGCCAGCTTTCATCATCTCAGCCAAGCGTCGCCGGTCGACACCAACGCCTTGGCGGCGGTGCAGGAACGGATCGAGACGGCCGGTGGCTGGGCGATCGATCAACGCGTCGTCGAGGTTCTGGAACGTCTCGGTCTCGACGGCGGCATCCGTTTTGACACCCTGTCTGGTGGCATGAAGCGACGGGTGCTGCTGGCCCGGGCGCTGGTCAGCGCACCGGACGTGCTGCTGTTGGACGAGCCTACCAACCATCTGGACATCGAGGCGATCGACTGGCTGGAAGCGTTTCTGCGTGGTTTTGCCGGCAGCCTGGTCTTCGTCACCCACGATCGCCGCTTCCTGCGCGCGCTGGCCACCCGCATCGTCGAAATCGACCGTGGCGAGGTGAGCAGCTGGCCGGGCGACTGGGCCAACTATCAGCGCCGTCGCGACGAGCGCCTGAACGCGCAGGCGCAGGAGAGCGCCCGCTTCGACAAGTTTCTGGCGCAAGAAGAAGCCTGGATCCGCCAGGGAATCAAGGCTCGACGCACGCGCGACGAGGGCCGGGTGCGTCGGCTCAAGGCGATGCGAGTCGAGCGTGCCGGACGCCGAGAGCAGGCCGGCAACGTGCATATGGAGATCGCCACTGGCGAATCCTCCGGGCGCAAGGTGATCGAAGCGCGCGGACTGAGTTTCGGCTACGACGGCCGGCCGCTGGTCCGCGACCTGGACACGACGATCCTGCGTGGCGACCGCATCGGTCTGATCGGCGCCAACGGCAGCGGCAAGACGACGTTGATCCGTCTGCTGCTCGGCGAGCTCAAACCGGATGCCGGCGAGGTCCGGCTCGGCAGCAATCTGCAGGTCGCCTATTTCGACCAGTACCGGTCCATCCTGCGCGAGGATTGGAACGCACTCGACAATGTCGCTGAGGGTCGTGAGTTCATCGAGCTCGGTGGCCGGCGCAAACACATCATCGGCTACCTGCAGGACTTTCTGTTCACCCCCGAACGGGCGCGCGCGCCGATCACCCGATTGTCCGGCGGCGAGCGCAACCGGCTGCTGCTGGCGCGCCTGTTTGCACAGCCTTCGAACCTGCTGGTGATGGACGAGCCGACCAATGATCTCGATGTCGAGACCCTGGAGTTGCTCGAGGATCTGCTCACCGAGTATCAAGGCACCCTGCTTCTGGTCAGCCACGATCGCGATTTTCTCGACAACGTGGTGACCTCGACCCTGGTCATGGAGGGTGATGGCGATGTTGGCGAATACGTCGGTGGTTACAGTGACTGGCTGCGGCAGCGGCCGGCTCCCGAAAGATCAACGTCACAGGTGAGCGCGAAATCCACGGTCGCGGCTGCTGCTACGGATTCGCCGACGCCGCGGCGCAAGCTCAGCTTCAAGGACGCACGCGAACTGGAACGGTTGCCGGCGCAGATCGAGACCTTGGAGACGCAACTGGCCGAGTGGACGGCGCAGATGACCGATCCGGCGTTCTATCAGCGCGACCGGGCAGCGATTGCCGAGCAACATGCGCGGATCGAAACGACTCAGGCTGAACTGGCGCAGGCGTATGCCCGCTGGGAGGCGTTGGAAAGCGCGGCAGGCGGCTGACCGATGGCGCAAAGAAATCCCACCCGGTGCGACGCAGTTCACACCGGGCGGGACCAGCTTCCGATACCTTGTGGTCGCATTAAAACCGACTCGGTTGCTGTCTCCGGACCTCGAAACCGTCTGCGCTGACGAAGTCGTATCCAGAGGAGGGCCGCGGCCGGAGGGGTCAGCCCAAGCCGCGATGGGTTCGCAGGGAGATGTGGTGCCAACCCTGACCCTCAGACAAATAGTGCGAGAAATTCGTCGCCAACCCGACATGCACGGGCGCCGGGTTACTCGAATCCGTTGCCGAAGATGTGGTTGAGTGCGGGCGGCGGCGTCTGGCTGCAGTTGTAGCAGACCAGGGCGAAGTCCTGCCGCGGCGCGGCGAAGTCGGGCTGGTACGGGTCCAGGGCATCGGCGGCGATGTTGGCCGCCAGCACCGAAAGGTCGACTCGGCCGCTCTGGAGTTGCTCAGCCGCCAAGAAGACCGCTTCCAGATTGTTCTTGCCGTCGGCCTCGCCGCCGCTGACCGACCAGCCGCCGGCGCCGATGACATTGCCGCGATACAGCACGCCGTCGACGCTGACCATCAAGTCCAGATCGTTGACCCAGGCCGGGGTGTCTCCGCCCAGGCCGTGTCCGGGCGCGTCGGTCCAGGCCAGCATGATCTGCATCGGGCGATTTGGATCATCGGCATAGATCGGCTGCCGCCATTGCTGACCGCTGTCGGTGAACACGTGCTCCTGGTCGAAGTACAGCACCCGGTCGGCCGGGTTCACGGCAGCGTCCAGATTCAGCCGGCCAAAACCCTGGAAGCGATCGGGCCGATGCCCCATCGCCGCGCTGCGATCGGCGTTCTGATGCCCGACCAGATCGACCGCGACAGCGGTCAGTGCCGCCTTGACCAGGGCCGGGCTGGGTAGACGCCCATACAGGTCACGGTACCGCTCCATGAAGATCGAGGCCGCCCCGGTCACGTTCGGCGCCGCCATCGAGGTTCCGCAATAACCCAGGTGACCATGGTCGCGGTCATGTGCCGCGGTCGGGTTGTCGGTGCTGCAACCGGGTGCGACAAGATGTGGTACGCGTCGGCCGTCGCAGGCGTTGCCATGTCCGGAGCGTATCGAAAGATCGGACAATTGCTGGTGGATGATTGAACCACCGGCGTCGAGCAAGTCGGTGGCGCCAACGGCAAGCAGGTTCTTGGCCTCGTCGGGCGTACCCAGCGAACCGGGCGCACACTGGTCCTGGCCATCGCCGTGGCCGTTCATGATCGCCCAGATCGGCAACAGCGGTTCGTGCTCGATCGTGGCCGGGTCGGCATCGCGAACGATCATGTCGACCTGCATGGTCGGAATGTCGTAGCCGCGTGCTCGTGTCGACAGGCCCCAGGAGTTGTTCGCCAGTTGGGCTCCGTTGAGTACCGACTCGCGGAAGATTGCCAGGATTCCGCCTGGAATCAGGTCGTCACCGCTGAGCGTGGTGTTGAACTGCTGCGACAGGATGCGGGTCCCTGGAGCCACGCCCAGGCCGCGCAGAAAGCCATTGTGATCGACGAGACCGCTGGCACCGGTGCCGGCAATGGCGCCAGCGACATGGGTGGCGTGGTTGCTCTGCATCTCGCTGCTGCATGAAGAGATCTCGCTGCCCATTGGCATGCACTGCGCCAGACGCCCGACCAGATCGATGTGGCTGCTACGTATGCCACCCTGATCGACGACGGCCGCGGTGATGCCATGACCGTCATAACCGATCGTGCTCAACCAGCCCAGGTAGCCTGGAAGGACGGTGCCGTTCTCCTGCCGGGCGCCGATATTGACTTGGTTCTGTGCTTCGCCGCGGGTCGCCGGTGGCTCGCGCAGTACCTGCACGGCATAGACGCCGGGGATCTTGGCCAGTTCGGAACCGCGGACATTCGGCAGCGTCATGTACATGACCTGCAAAAAACGGTTGACGGCATTGATCGCGCGGATTACGCCGCCGGATCCGGACACCGCCTCGATGAGGCTGGGATTGTCTTCGAATCGGGCGGTCAGCACCAGGACATGAAGAATTTCGTCCGAGCTGTCGTCCTGTCCGTCAAGCCGGTAGTCGGGCAGGAAGGGGCCGGTCCAACGCACGAACTCGAGCTCGGATGCGGCGGCAATCTGCGCGTTCTCGCCCCAGACGATGTAGGTATACGGGTGTATGTACTGTACCGGCTGCAAGCCGGTCGCCAGCAGTTGCTGCAACCAGATCCGCCGACTGGGTCCAAACAGCTGAATCAGGTACCAGTTGGCCGACGTCGATTGTCCGCCAGAGTCTTCTGCTGCAGGCAGATCGACCAGCGGATCGAAGCTGCGGCCACCCAGGTGCAGGACGTACGGGTGATCGTCTTCTCTCGCCCGCAGCGCAGCGACGGCGGTGAAATCCAGGCTCGGATCGGCCAGCCATTGGAAGCTGCCATAGTCCATGCTGGATGTTCCGGCACCGAAGCGGGTTTCCAGGTCGAGCCGGTCGATGTCCACGCGTGTCCACGCCGGACCCTGTTCGGGCGTGGCGACGGCGGCACCGATCGCGGCCGTCCAGACAAGCGCGAACACGGTCACGCGGGCCAGGTAAGCAGTCATCGTGAATTCTCCAGCAGCTTGGTTGCGGCTGATGTCCGGTCTGCTCTGGATTGCCCAACAGCGGTCGCAACCGCCGAAACCGCGCTGACCGGTGTCAACCTCTCCCCAGGATCGAAGCGACGAAACGCATCGCCGGCCGAGCCTGTTGGCAAGGAATAATGGACCGAGGTCCGGCTGGCGATCTTCGAAGGTACAGGAAAACCGAGGTGCTTGCGCGCCGCCCGTCGCCGCCCGTCGCGGCCCGGCGCTTGACTGCGCCGGTCAAATCGGCCACAACACTCACCGCCGCCCGTTCCGCGTCGGTCTCCGCGAGGGGTTACGCAAGCCGAATGACCGAAACCAAGCAAGCTCAGGCTCAGGTTCAGGACATAGCCACGCAGGCGGGCGAAGTGACCCGGCTGCTGCGTCGCGCGGAGGGCGGCGATGCCCAGGCGCTTGGCCATGCGTTCAGCTCGATCTACGACGATCTGAAGCGCTGCGCCCGCCGGCAACTGCGCAATCAGCGTGATGGTCTGACCACGGTGTCCCTGGTCAACGAGACCTATTTGCGGATCAGCGCCGATCCCAGCTTCCGGCCGCAGGATCGGGCCCAGTTGATCGGTTTGACCTCGCGCGCGATGCGCGAGGTCCTGGTCGACCAGTATCGCGCCTTGGCGACGGTCAAACGGGGCGGCGGCAAGCGCGCGGTCACCTTGTCGGAGGAGATCGTCGGCGACGAGCGCGATGCGGTCGAGGCGCTGGCCCTGGACCGAGCACTGGCACGACTGGAAGCGGTCGACCGCCGCCTGGCCCAGGTCGTGGAATGGCGATACTTCGGCGGCTACAGCGAGAGCGAGATCGCGCAGGCGTTGGCGGTCACCGAACGGACAGTGCAGCGCGACTGGCGCAAGGCGCGCGCATACCTGCTGCTGGCGCTGTCCGGCGGCGGCGATGATCCGGAGTCCGAGCCGCCGACGGCGGAGTGATCGGCAATGAAACCCGCCGATCGCGACCTGCAGCGCCTGCCCGAGGCGATGGCGATACTCGACGAACTGCTCGATGCCGGCCCGGACGAATGTCGTCTTCGTCTGCAGCGCCTGCGCGCGACCGACATCGAGCTGGCTGGTCTGGTCAAGCGCCTGCTTGCCGCTGATCGCGACGACGACGATCGTCTGGAGCAACCGCCGCCGGTGCCGCGACTTGACGAACCGCCGGAGCGCATGATCGGGCGGCAGCTGGGCGCCTGGCGCCTGGTCGAGCTGATCGGCCAGGGCGGCATGGGCGTGGTCTACCGCGCCGAGCGTGCCGACGGACAGTTCCAGCAGGAGTGCGCGCTGAAGCTGATTGCGGTCGGACTCGGCCAGGTGCAGGCGAGGCAGCGTTTTCTGCGCGAGCGCCAGATCCTTGCCAGCCTTCAGCACGACAATATCGCCGCCTTGATCGACGGCGGTGTCTCCGAACAGGGCGAGCCGTGGTATGCGATGGAGCGCGTCGACGGTACGCCGCTGGATCGTTGGTGCGATCAGCAGCGTCTGGATGTGCGTGAGCGCGTGATCGTGTTCCGGCGGGTACTCGACGCCGTTCGCTACGCCCATTCCCGCTTCGTCGTGCACCGCGACCTGAAGCCGTCAAACATCCTGGTCACCGCCGACGGCCGGGTCAAGCTGCTGGACTTCGGGGTCGCCAAGTTGATCGAGAACCGGCCGGGCGCGGCCGCGACCGTCGACTTCGCGATGACGCCCGAATATGCCGCACCGGAGCAGATCTATGGCGAAGCCGTCGGGCCGGCCGCCGACATCTATTCGCTCGGCGTATTGCTGTACCAGTTGCTGGCCGGCGCCAGTCCGTATGGCGGCGACGTCGGCGGTGCCGTCCTGCTGCGGCAGCGCCTGGGTCGGGTGCGCGACGAGGCTGAACCACTGTCCCAGGTCGCCGGTCGCCAGCCGCCGGACATCGCCCTGTTGCGCCGGATGCGTCCGTCGGCCCTGCGCCGCAGTCTGCGCGGCGCGCTATCGGCGATCGTGCACACTTGTCTGCAGCACGATCCGGGCCGGCGCTACCTCAATGTCGATGCCCTCGACGACGATCTTGTGCGCTGGCTGGAGCATCGGCCGGTGCAGGCGTATCGCGGTCATTGGCGCTATCGGGCGGGTCAGTTCCTGCGCCGGAATCGAGCCGGGCTGTCGGTACTTGTCGTGGTCGTGGTGGCGATCGCCGCGTTCACCGCCTATCGCAGTGTCCAGCTGGCGCAGGTTCGCTATGAGCGTGATCTGTACACCCAGACCTTCAACTTCGTCACCGACGTCATCGCCCGCGCGACCTCGGGGCCGGCCCAGGATGAACTGACCGTGCGCGAAGTCCTGGATCTGATGCAGGCCGAGCTTGGTCGTCGCGACTTGCCTGCCGATGTTCGTGTCTGGCTGATGGGGATGATCAGTGATGTCCATGCTGGCGCTCGCGACCTGAATTCCGCGCTCGCGGCTGCCGAGCGCGGCATCGAGGCGGCTGATGGCGTCGATCCGCTGGTTCAGGCCCGACTGCACGAGGGCCAGGCGATGGCGCAGGAAATCGCCGGTCGTCATCGCGAAGCGCTGGCCAGCATCGACGAGGCCCTGGACCTGGTCGAGCGGGCACGGCCGGACCGCTACCAGGTCGCGGCACTCTCGCGTTTGCTGACCACCAAGGTTCGCTACGGCCATCGCCAGCGTCTGGTGACGATGGCCCAGGCGCAACCGCTGCTGCAGCGGGCGATCGAGCTCGGCGATCCCGGCCGGCGTGGTCCGGTCACCAGTGCACAGGAGCGCGCGCAGGCGCAGTTGGCCTTGATCGACGCGCACCTGCTGGAGCGCGACTATGCGTCGGCGGCGACCGAACTGGCGCGGGCACGGAAGGAGCTGGATGCCGCCGGCCTGCTCGGCAATGACCTGTTGCTTGATACCCGCATCGCGGTACAGCGCCTGGTGCTCGGCGAGACCGCCTCGGCACTGGCGGCTCTGGAAGCGTTGCTGGCGCAGTGGATCACCCGTTACGGTCCGGATTTTCGCAACGTCGCCAGCGTCCAGGCGCAGTACGCCGAGGCACTGGAACGCAGCGGTCGCATTGCCGAGTCGGTGCAGGCCAGCGAGCAGGCTCGGCGCATCGCCCGCCGCGGCGGCAACACGAACATGGACGTGCTCGACCAGGATCGCCTGCTCGCTCGCCGCCTGCTGCGCGCCGGCAATATCTCGCGTGCCGAGCAACTTGCGGTCGAGCTCGTGCAACTGCTGGTTGAGCGTGAGGAGCCGATCGCCCGGGCGACCTTGATCCAGGCCTGGCTGCTGCGTGCCGAGGCGGCCGTGCTGCTTGGTGATGAAACCGGCGCGGTCGCCGCATTGGCACACGCCGACCAGGTGCTGGCTGAGTTCGATCCTGAGGCACCGGGTTTTCTGCGTGCGCAGCGTTCATGGCAGCGTCTTCAGGCTGAGCGGTGCCTGTTGCGAGAGGACCTCGAATGCGCCGAGCGCCATGCCCGTGCGGTACTGGATGCGGCGAAGAGCGTGCTTGATGATCCGCATGAATTGCTGCTCGCGCGCCGTACCCTGGTGCTGGCGTTGCGCGCCCGGGCCGGCGGAGAAGCCGAGGCAGAGCGCCTGATCGAGCGCTATCACAGCGAAGCCGTCGAGCTGTTCGACGTCTGCAATCCGCTCGTGCGCATCCTGCTCGACAATCGTCCGCTTGCCGGAATGCAGGCACTGATCGATGCCGCACGTACACCTTGCGGCTAGTGCTCCTGCCGGTGTGGCGCCGATCAGTGCAGGACTTCGTCGCTCCCGGCCAGTCGGCCGAGCAGGACACGGGCGGCGGCGATGCGCTCAGCCGGGATTGCCAGCTCGCTGCTGATACGCAGCTTGTCCTGGCCGTCGAATCGATAGATCTTCGGCTGCTTCTGAACCAGTTGAATCAAGTGCAGCGCGTCGAAGTTCGGCTTCGCCTGGAATACGACTCGGCCGCCGCGTTCACCGAATTCAAGCTTGCGGATGCCCAGGGTGGTCGCACGCAGCTTCAGCGTGGTGACCGCGAACAGATGCTTGACCGGATCCGGCAGCAGGCCAAAGCGATCGATCATCTCGACCTGCATTTCGCGCAGCGCGGCATCGTCGGCGCAGGTGGCGATGCGCTTGTACAGCATCAACCGGGTGTGGACATCGGGCAGGTAGTCGTCCGGGATCAGGGCCGGAAGATGCAGTTCGACGTCGGCGCCGTGGTGGCTGGTGTCATCGAGATCGGGGATCCGGCCGGCCTTGATTGCGCGCACCGCGCGTTCCAGCAACTCCGTATAGAGGCTGAAGCCGATCGCCTCGATCTGGCCGCTTTGTTCCTCGCCGAGCAGTTCACCGGCGCCGCGGATCTCCAGATCATGGGTTGCGAGCATGAAGCCGGCACCGAGTTCCTCCAGCGATGCGATCGCATCCAGGCGTTTTTCCGCATCGGCGGTGATCGAACGTCGATCGGGGACCAGCAGGTAGGCGAACGCGCGGTGATGGCTGCGGCCGACGCGACCGCGCAGCTGGTGCAGTTGCGACAGACCGAACGTATCGGCGCGGTTGATCAGGATCGTGTTCGCGGTCGGCACGTCGATGCCCGATTCGATGATCGTCGAACAGACCAGGGTGTTGAAGCGTTGGCGATAGAAGTCGGCCATCACCCGCTCCAGTTCCTTTTCCGGCATCTGACCGTGGGCGATACGAATCCGCGCCTCGGGTACCAGCTCGGCCAGTTCGCGCGCCTGCCGTTCGATACTGGCGACGTCGTTGTGCAGGAAGTACACCTGACCGCCTCGGCCGAGTTCGCGTGCGAATGCTTCCCGAACCAGGGCGGCATCCCACTGCGTGACCAGGGTCTGCACGGCGACGCGCGCCTTCGGCGCTGTCGCGATGATCGACAGATCGCGCAGCCCGGTCATCGCCATGTTCAGGGTGCGCGGAATCGGCGTCGCGGTCAGGGTCAGCAGGTGCACCTCGGCGCGCATCGCCTTGAGCTTTTCCTTTTGCCGGACGCCGAAACGCTGCTCCTCGTCGACGATGACCAGTCCCAGGCGCTGGAATTTCACGTCCGCCGACAGCAGGCGATGGGTGCCGATGACGATGTCGATCCTGCCGTCGGCCAGACCCTTCAACGCGGAATTGATTTCCTTGGCACTGCGAAAGCGCGACAGCAGCTCGATCTTCACCGGCCAGTCGGCGAAGCGATCAAGAAAGTTTCGATAGTGCTGTTCGGCGAGCAGGGTTGTCGGCACCAGCAATGCAACCTGCTTGCCGGCGATCGCGGCGGAAAACGCAGCGCGCAATGCGACCTCGGTCTTGCCGAAGCCGACGTCGCCGCAGATCACCCGGTCCATCTGCATGTTGCGTTCCAGATCGGCGAGCACGGCGTCGATGGCCGACTGCTGATCCGGCGTCGGCTCAAACGGAAAACCGCCGATGAATTGTTCGTAGAGCGGGCGCTCGATCCGGATCGCTTCGCCAGGACGGGCGGCACGCCGGGCCTGGATTTCCAGCAGTTCGGCGGCGACGTCGCGAATCTTTTCGGCCGCCTTGCGCTTGGCCTTGCTCCATTGTTCGCTGCCGAGCGCATGCAACGGCGCCGACTCCGCGCTGCCGCCGGTATAGCGACTGACCAGGTGCAGGGCGGCGACCGGCACGTACAGTTTGTCGCCGTCGGCATACTCGATCGCCAGATACTCGTTGGCCAGACCGCCGGCGTCGAGCCGCACCAGGCCCTGGTAGCGGCCGATGCCATGGTCTTCGTGCACCACCGGCGCGCCGATGGCCAGGTCGGTCAGATCGCGCAGGATGATTTCCGGGTCGCGTGCCGAAGCGCGCCGGCGCAGGCCCGGTCGCGCCTGCTCGCCGGAAAGTTCGCTGTCGCTGAGTACGGTCAGGCGCAGCTGCGGCAGCGAGAAGCCGGTCGACAACGGCACGGCGGCGATCAGCGGGGAGCCGGAACCGGCATCCAGGGCGGTCAAGGCCTCGCGCCAGTCGGCCACTGAGGTCACGGCGAGATCATGTTCGCGCAGCTGTTCGATCAGCGTTTCTTTGCGGCCGGCGGAGTCGACTGCGAGCAGGACGCGCTCTTCGAAGCCGCGCAACCAGGCGGCAAGGGTCGCGCCGGGGGTCTCGCCGCGGGCGGCGGCCGGCAGGGTCGATGCGGCGGCAACCGGCAGGTGCTGCACGTGGGCGTGTTCGGCCACCAGCTCGATTCGCGCGTGGTGATTGAGTTGTCGGCGCAGTTCGTCGCCGGCCAGATACAGTTCGGTCGGCTTCAGGATCGGCCGGACGATGTCATGAGAACGATTCTCGTAGCGGATCTCGGCCTGGTGCAGAACGTGCTCCGCTGCGCCACCGATGTCACCAGCCAGTACCAGCACGGCTTCGCCATCCAGGTAATCGAACAGTGTTTCGGTACGTTCGAAAAACAGCGGCAGATAGGATTCCAGGCCGGCCGGGATCAGGCCGTCCTTGAGGTCGGCAAGCAACTCGATCCGGCGCGGGTCGGCATCCGGGAAGCGCTCAAAGAAGGCCTCGCGGAAATCGCGTCGGGCCTGCTCGTCGAGCGGGTATTCGCGACCGGGCAGCAGCTCGATACCTTCGACCTTGTCGGTCGAGCGCTGGTTCTCCGGATCGAAGCCGCGAATCGAATCGACGACATCGTCGAACAGCTCGATGCGTGCCGGCTCACGCTGCCCCATCGCAAAGATGTCGAGCAGGGCGCCGCGAACGGCGAACTCACCCGGTTCGGTGACCTGCGGTACATGCCGGTAGCCGGCATCACTCAGGCGTTGCTGTTCGGCTGCCAGGTCCAGGCGATCGCCCACAGCGACCTGCAGGCTGCGGCCATGAATGTAGCTGCGCGGCGGCAGCCGCTGGATCAGCGTCGCGACCGGCAGCACCAGGATGCCGCGCCGGAGTCTGGGCAGCGCGTTCAGCGCGGCAATGCGCTGGGATACGATGTCCGGGTGCGGGGCAAACAGGTCGTAGGGCAGGATCTCCCAGTCCGGAAACTGCGCGACTGGAAGATCGGCGGCAAACGCAACCAGATCGCTCTCCAGCACATGCGCCGAGGCAGTATCCGGCGTGATCGCCAGCAGCGGCGCATGCAGGTCGCGCGCGGTTTCCACCAGGCTCAGGGCGAGGGCGGCGCCGGCCGGGGGCGCGACATAGGCGGCGCGTTGGCCACCCTTGGGCAAGGGAAATTTCAGTTCGATCATGGATGACGGCCGGGCCGGAGTGCCGCGGGCGCCGCAGTCTAGCAGCCTGTCGGACTTGGGCGATCGTCGCGAGGGAAAGCGGGATCGAGGACAGATTCGTCA
>CAZFUH010000005.1:0-30224 GCA_964522235.1 uncultured Rhodanobacteraceae bacterium | reverse complement strand
CTCGGCAACCTCCAGCAAGCTCGCGGAGAACCGGAGGCGATGGCCACCCTGGAGCAGTCTCTGCGGATCTGGCAGACCTTGGAGGTGCCCGAGCGGGTAATCGATCTGCACCTGTTCCTGGCCAATGCCCTGGCCCGGGAGCAGGACTATCCGGCGGCGCGCAGGCACCGGGAAACCGCTCTGGCGCTGGCTGAGAGCCACTATGGCGACCAGCACCCCGCTGTCGCCGCGGCCCTGGTGGGCATCGCCCATCTGCATACGTCCCAGGGCAACGATGCCGAGGCCATCGCTCCTCTTCAGCGCGCGCTGGCGCTGTTCGAGGTCAACTTTGGTACCGATGATCATCGGGTTGCCGTCGTTGCCAACAATCTCGGCATCGCCTATTCCAACCTCGGCGAACACGCTGCCGCCCGGCCGCTGATGCAGCGCGCACTGGCCAACTACCAGCGCGAGCGTCCGGAGCATCCGGACATCGGCGATATCCTCAACAACCTGGGCACCCTGGATTGGGGTGAGGGCAATCCCGAAGCCGCCGCGGCGCACTACCGGGCCGCCCTGCAACAGCTCCGTCTGAGCCTGCCCGAAGACCATCTGGCGATTTCGCGGGCTCTGCACAACCTGGGCGAGGCCTTGTGGGTGCTGGGCGACGCCGTCGGAGCGCGACCGGCGCTGCAGCAGAGCCTGGACAATCTCACCCTGAAGCTGGGTCAGGACCATGTCATGCGCAGCTACGATCAGATCTATCTGGCCGAGATCGCCGAAGCCGAGGGCGACCTGGAGACAGCCCAGGCACTGCTGGGCGAAGCCTTGCGATTGCGCGAGGCAAGTGCTGATTTCGACCCGGACGAATTGGCCCGCACTCGCGAGGCCTGGGACCGTCTGCGGCTGAAGGCCCAGACTTCGTCTGGCGCACCCTGACGACCCTGGAATCGGGTCCTGTGGCGCTGTGGCACCACGCCAGCACGTCGCCGGGCCGGATTGCGTCGCCGGCCGTGTCCGGATTTCCGGCCCAAAGGTGTTTCCTGCAGTAGACATCGGATTTTCTACCGTCTCTTCAGGAGCACCTGATCATGAAACCATCTCGATTCACCCTGATTCTGACCCTCATCTGTGTCTATGCATTGCCCGGGACGTCGGCACGGGCCGCTGCGCTTTGGGTCGGGCCGGATGCGAATTGCGACCACAGCAGTCTGCAGGCGGCCATCAATGCGCTCGGTCAGGATTCAGGAAATCATTCGATCCTGCTCAAGGCCGGAACGCTGGCCATTCCGAACGGTGTCCACCTGGCGCTACCGTCCAGCAATATCTCGATCCAGGGTGGCATGAGCGCGTGCGGCAGCCTGGCCGAGCTTCCGGGCCAGCGCACCGTGCTCAACGCGTCCGGTGGAAATCATGGTACGGCCATGATCATCGATGCCGGCGATCGCAGTACCCGGCAGATCATCCAGCTCAGAGGCTTGCAGATCAGTGGCGGCAGCAGCGAAACCGGGCCGTTCGACAACCCGGAAGGCGGTGGGCTGGAAGTACGGGGACATGTGACCGTGGTATTGGGAACCCTGATGCGAGTCGAAGGCAATGAAAGCGGCAAGGGTGGTGGCGTGTACATGCGTGGGGCATCGAGCACGCGCCGCGCCGAGTTGGAAATCCGGCTCGGCACGGTGATCTCGGACAACTCCGCCAGCACCCGCGGAGGCGGCGTCTATTGCGACGACCACGGCACCATTCTGTTCGAGCGCGGCGAGGTGATCTTCAATGAGGCTGAAACCGGCGGCGGATTCGACTTGCGCGGCGGCTGCGCGCTGGTGCCGCGGGGAACATCGGCCTCGGCCACCGGATTCAACAGCATCTCCAACAATTCCGCCAGTTTCGGAGGCGGGGCGATCTACGCACATCCGAACGGAAGTCGCGGCCTGGTCGTTAGCCTGATCGGCGCCAATGGCAACCCTGGCAATCCGATCCACATCATCGGCAATACGGCGCCTCGTGGCGGCGGCCTCTACTTCCATCTCGATGGCGGACACACGGCCGCGGCTAGGCTGGTCAATACCATCTGGGTCGGCCAGATCGCGGGCAGGTCGTCCGCTGTCGATTTGAACGGCGCAGGGCTCACACGGTTGTACATTGAAGGCGACGAGAACTGTCGATACGTCTTGTTCGGGATCGAGGGCTGCTCGGGATTCTACGACAACAGCAGCACTGTCACTGGTGTTATCAGCGGCGCCTCGAACGATGAGATTTCTGTTCTACGCAGCCGGTTTGAAGGCAATACCGGAGTCGGAGTGATCTACTATTCTAACGGAAGCAGCCAATTCTCGGGCGAAGCATTGATCATCCGCAACAACACCGCCCTTCCGCCAAGCGGCGGCTATTTGCCGCCAGGAAACAGCCTGTTTTTCTTTTCCGGGGAGATGGAGAACCGGATTCGATACTCGACGATTGTGGACAACAATGCGCAGTACATGTTTTCGACCCTGACATCGTTTTCGGCTCAGGGTGCGACGCTGGATGTCGTGGGCAGCATTCTGTACGCGCCGGGTACACAGATCTTTCGTCCCTGGAACAATAATCGGCCACCGACCTTTGTTCATTACCAGTGTTTGCTGGCCCATTCGACCGATGGCATTCCCGTTGCCGGTGTCCGGGTGGCCAATCCCTTGCTGCGTGCCGACCTTTCACCCGGCGACAATTCACCGGCGCTGGATGTCTGCGACAACGTTCCCGGCGTACCACTGTCGGATTTCTTCGGTCAGTCCCGCGGTGTCGATCAGTTGAACGTGCCCAATTTCTGGGGGCCCCATGATCTGGGCGCGATCGAACGAATCGATCAGGTCCCGCCCCTGTCCGACGTCATTTTTGCCAACGGCTTCCAGCTCTAGGGCGCATTATTCGTGAACGTTCGTCGCAGCATAAGGTTCATGAATAATGCTGACTAGGAGCCCGGCCGGCTTCTGCCGCCCAGGCTCCTAGGGCTGGTTCAGTTGATTGGGAGGGGTTCGTGCCCCGCGCAGCGCGGTGCGTGCAGTTCACGACAACCAGGCTCCTGTGCTGGTGGCAAAGGAGCGGGGAGGTGGTTGGAGCCAGACGACGACGCTATCGGGCCGGCGCAAGCCTCAGGATTTCGTCCAACTGCCGCTTGTAGCGTTCGATCTCGTAGACCCGCTGCAGCTCGGCAATGATCTGCAGCTTCTCGGCGTCCAGAGGCCGGGGTGGATTGTTGCCGCCACCCGCGATCGTGTTCCATTTCGACAGGGCATCATCAAACGCCGAGACCTCGTTGTGATACACCCAGGTGCACTGGATGCCGGTGCCCCAGAACGGGAACCAAGCGTCGCCATTGGAGGCGTCTATGTCGCGCGCGGCCCAGCAGGCTTCCTCACTAGCGAAAGGCCCAACCTTCATGTACTGGTAGGCCGGTACGCCGCCAGTGTGCGTATAGGAAATGTAGTAGTAGCCCTCGCCCGGCCCGTAGATTGAGGCCAAGACGGCGGGGGCAGCCGCGATCAATGCCAGAGCAAGGGCAGCAGCCGCGCGGATTCGAAAGTGCTTCATCAAGTTCACTCCGTGTGTGGGCAGCCTCAGGCCGAGGCTGGTGCACAAACGCTAGGGCCTGGCTGGCGGCATTGACAGGAACAAACCGGGTCGAAATGGGACGTTTTCGTCGGTCGCGCTGTTCCTTCTCCCCGTGCCAACGGGGAGAAGGCGCTCCGAAGGGCCGTATGAGGAGCTGGCGCACTCCGCCGAGCCGCCGGTCATCACCGAGTCAGGGCGGCGGCGGAATCTCGACCGTCGGCGGCTCCAGACCATTCGCAAACAAGCGGTCCTCGTCATAGATCCAGACCTGTCCCCGACGCTGACCCAACAAGCTGCCGGCACCCGGGTAACCTACGGCCAGGCGACGATCGCCGAAGTCGATGCTGGTCCCGAAACGACCGCCGGTCAGTTGGACGCCGGGAATGATTGGTCCGGGTCGCAGCTCGTAGCGATAGTGTCCGATGCCGACCCCATGGCCGGTATCGTCGCGGCGGCGCAGCTCGACGACGCCGACGTCATGCGCCACTCCGGCCGGGATGGTGGCGGTGTGGCCATCAGCCTGGGGGGCGGCAATGGCGATCCACCGACGACCGCCGAGGGCGACCGCGCTGCCGAACGCCATGCCGACCTGCTCTCCCGACGGGCTGCCTTCGACGTTGACGGCGGTTCCGTCTTCCTGATGAATCCAGCTCGACAACGGGCGAGCGTAGCGATGCACGCTGCCGCAGCGCGGCAGGCTCAGCCCGCTGGGACACAGAAAGCTGAGCCCTCGTGGTGCGCCGATCACCAGTTGAGGCGGATTCAGCGCCACAGCCGAACCAAAACGCGCCTGCGGCGTCAGCTGCGGTTGTGGCCCGGTGTACTCGCCGAGCCAGGTCCAGCCGCCGTCCCAGCGGTACAGCAGAACCGACCCCGAACCGGCAGCCGAGCTGTGGCTGCGGCCCGGCGCGCCTGCTGCGAGCAGCAACACGCCACCGAAACTGTCGTCGCGAAAGTCCACCGCAATTGCCGCGCCGTACTCGTCGCCAGCCGTCGCGTTGCTGGCCAGCGAAGTAGCCAGCGGCAGCCAGGCGCCAACGTTCGTGTCATAGCGATACAGCTGCACGAAACCACGCGCGGTGTTCCAATCAGGACAGCCGGTAGCGGCCATTTCGGCACCGCTGGCTTGCGGGGTCAGCGCCACCGAAGTGCCACACCCCGAGCCGGGCGGGCCGTGATAGCCACCGGACAAGGTCCAGATCTCGTTGCCGCCGAGCCGGTACCAGCGAACCACGCCTGCCTGGGTGGACGGATCGGCCAGCTCGTCGGCGCCGGGGCAGCCGATCGCCAGGTTCGGCAGTGACAGCGCGACGCTGAAACCACAGCGGGAATCTCCGAACGCCCCCTGACGGATGCGCTGTCTCAGTTGCCAGCCTCCCGGAACCCGCTTGAATAGTGACACCTGGCCGTGCGCCGCGGTGCCGAACGCGCTGCCTTGATCCGAGATGAGGCCAGGCTCGCCGACGGCCAACCAATCCCCATCGGTGGCGACGCTGTAGCCGAACTGCGGCCCGGGATCGGCATTCTGCGGAGGGAAACCCGCATAGTCGCCGGTCAGGACGGCGGTACGCACCAGACGTTCGCCGGGATCGAAACTCCGCGCAGCATCGAGCCTGGGTGGCTCGGCCTGAGCCCATCCGGCGCCGATGACGAGCAGGCCCGCTGCCAAAGCGAACTGAACATGATTCATCTGCGTAGGAACTCCTGGATAGCCGCCATCCACGGTTGCTTCCCTACTAAACCGGCATGACGGCAGAGATCGCACGCCGGGATGTCGCAAGCAGCACCAATTCCACAGAACGTCCGCCAGAGGAACTCCGGATTGTCGACAGCGCCGAGCTGCCATCGCGGTGCGCCGTGCTGCTTTGATGGCACTTGCGCTGCACATCCAAGACCCAAGATCTCCAGACTGGGTGGAGAACGAAGCCGTGGATGCGTTTCACGCTGCGGCCGTGAAGGCGGCTGGTGGGGAGCACAAGGAAACTTCCAGCGATCCGGCTTCAGGATTCCGGCGCACGACTAGGAATGGCGAAACCGAACCGACGAATGCACGCTACAGCTCGAAGCCGGAACGGAAGATCTCGTCGTCGCCGGCCGGCGTGGAGTTGGCGTGGGTGCCCAGCCACCAGCCCATGTTCTGTTGATTCAGGGCGGTGTCCTGGTGGCTTCCGTTCCAGGTGCACTGGACGAACTCGGCGACGCACCCGTCGTAGACGACACAACTGCAGGCGCTCAACTGCGGGTTGCGACCGCAGACTTCCTGATTCGCTTCCGGGTGTGGCTGGTGGCTGCTCTGGCAGCCGTTGTTGCCGATCCACCAGTCGCGCGCGGCAATGCCGAAGGTGTTCCAGGGCACGGTCGTGTCCTGGAGTGCGGAGCCGAGCAGGGTCGGGATCGGGCCACAGGCCTCGGTGCCGGGCGGGCCGTGTCCGGTTGCGATGCCGCCCAACTCCCCGATGATGGCTCCGGCGTGATTGTGGCAACCGAAATACTGCGAGGCGAAGCTGCCGCTGCTGCGCCCCAGGAAGAACACATTGCGCTCGTCGACGCAGTAGTCGGACAACACCTGCGCCTTCAACGCCTGGAAATACGGGAAATCCGCGCCGTTGACGTTCAGGTCGAAGCAGTTGCCATTGGCGTCGGTGCCGATCGTGATCGTCGGCAGGTCGAAATGATCGGCCAGGTGGTTGGCGACGTTGCGAAACGAAGTCTGGTGCGAGCCGCCGCAGCCATGCGAGTTGAAGATCAGACCGTGCAACTGCTCGGGATCGTAGTCGGACGGGCGCGGCAAGGTGACGCGATAGTTGCGCAGGGCCGGCCCGGGTGCGCCGACCGGCATCGTCAGGAGCAGGTCGATGCCGTGGATGTCACTGTAGTCCGGATCCTGTCGCGGATCGATCGGGTCGGCACAGCCAGGCGAGGGCAGGGCGATGGCTTCGCCCGCGCCGGGCGCGCGCTCAGGCATCGGTTCGTTGGCGGCGGCGGCGAAGCCACACAGCGCAGCCAGCAGGCCGGCGCCGAGGACAGGTCTGCTCAATGCTGGACTCGGCAACCGACTGGACGAGCGGTGGCGTGGCATGGTGATCCCCCTGAAGCAGGCCACCGGGATCTGGTCCGATCGCACCATGCGAGCGGCGTCGGT
Organism: uncultured Rhodanobacteraceae bacterium; assembly: GCA_964522235.1. Classification (GTDB taxonomy): domain Bacteria; phylum Pseudomonadota; class Gammaproteobacteria; order Xanthomonadales; family UBA2363; genus Pseudofulvimonas. Next base: position 23,512 of record CAZFUH010000005.1, on the reverse strand, counting down.
GGCGACCGAAAGTCTACGAGGGTGCTGGTCAAGGCGCCCGGCCGGTCGCAAGCAATCCGGAAATCACAAGCAAATCAGTAGGCCTCGTAAGGTTTTCCGGACGAATCCGTAAGGACTCATCGGTCCGGTTCGGCGGACAGTGCCTGAACTATTGTTGTGTCCAGGGGGATGGATCATGTGCTTGGTCGACCAGGCTGCGGGCGGGCTGCGGAAACAGCCGGTCTTGCCGCTGCTGATTGTTCTTGTTGCGCTCGTTTCGGCTGGGCGTTCTACCGCCGCGATCAGCGGCGACATACCTCAGGTGATTCCCGGCTTCCCGCATCAGCTCGCGTGCACGCCCGGCCAGTTGCTGCATCGACAGGTCGGGCTGGGCCGAATCACCAACGTCGTCTACCACAATGGCCTGATCCACACCAACAATGTCGCAGGTGCCAGTCCGCGCTGGTGGCGGTTCAACAATCCTTCGGACCCGACCTCCTTGGTGATCTACAACAACAGTCCGGCGGCGATGCCAACCGACCAGGGGACCCATGCCCACACCAAGACCGGCGACTGGATCTGCGGTACCTGGGGCTGTCGCCTCCGTCGGGAGTCCGCAGGCGTAAATGTCGCGGAGCTTCGGCCCCCTGAGCTGCCCGGCGAGGTGGGCGGCGGCTACACGCCTCAGAACCAGCCCAATCCCGACGGCGGCACCCTGCACCGGCTCTACTACCCGTGGGCGATTCCATTCAACTGGGCGCAGTACGGTGCAACCGACGGCAGCGCCCGACTTTGGCGGGCCACCGAATTGCTTGCCGAGTGGCAACCCCTTTCTGACCATGGCGTCGTCGGTTCGTCGATCCTGCTCGGCAACCTGCTGTTCCTGATCTCCGACGCTTCGATGCTCGGGGTCGCCGTCTACGACATCGGCCCGGTGTTTGAAACGCCGGCGCAGTTGCCAACGCTGCTGGACAAGTTCACCGGTCCGGTTGGCGCTTATATCGGCGCCGTTTGGGAGAACTATCTGGTGCTGTCCGGTGGCGTCGACCGCGACATCCTTTTTGTGCTCGACTTCAGCGATCCAGGTGATCTCCGGCTGGTTGCCACCATGGATCTGCGTGGCACGGCAAGCATGAATGCCGGCACCAGCGTGCCCTACGTCCAGACCCAGGACGAGTTCGTGTTCACGCGCCGGCACAAGATCAACATGGAAATGCTTGTGCCGGTGCTGGAGCTGGACGAGGTCGGCAACCAGCGTCCGGCCGGTAGCGTCGCCGGGCCGCTGGATGTCAGCCAATACACGCTGCCGCTGGGCAACCTGTTGGTCTCCGGTGGCTACAGCGCGGCCAATCGCGATGGCATAGGCGTGTGGTGTCATCAGGCCGCCGCCGATACCCGAGCGCCATATGTCGGCTACCACATTCCCAGGCCGGGACAGACGCAGTATCCGCTCGGCGCGCCGATCAGCCTGGTCATCGCCGAAACACTGGAGTCTTTCACGATCGTCAATGGCGAGACCGTCCTGGTGCGACCCGTCGGTGGCCAGGCGATCGACGCCTGGACCTCGTTCGCCCACGACGGTGTACTGACGATCACACCGCGCGAGTATCTGGATGCGGACACCACCTACGAGGTTGTGGTCGTCGCCGGAGGCATCAAGGATGCGGCCGGCAACGGAATCGAAGGCTACTCGTTCACGTTCTCGACCGGTGGCAATGTCGGCGGCGGCAATGGCGCACCGCAGATCGGTTCGCTGATTCCGAACCCGGCCCCGGCCGCGCCCGGGCAGAGCGTGCAGTTTGTGGTCAGCGCCAGCGATCCGGAGGGCGATCCATTGCAGTATCGCTTCAGTTTCGGCGACGGCGAGCCGGCGACACAGTGGAGTTCCAGCGCGCAGATTTCCCGCAGTTTCGCCACGGCAGGTCACTACGAGATCAAGGCCCAGGTTCGAGACGTGAAGCCCGATGGCACGCACTCGGTGGTGACGCACACGCTTACCCTGACCGTCGCCGCGATTCCGGCCGGCCCGTTGCCGACGCAGTCCTCGCAACTGGCCTTGGATCCGACGCGCCGACGTCTTTGGGTGGTCGATCCCGACAACGACTTGCTGACTCGAGTGCACGCAGACACACAGCAGGTGGAACAGCAGATTCATCTTGGCAATCTGGTCGGGATCGAAGGGCCGCTGGCGCCGGTCGGCGTCGCAGTGGCCGGCAATGGTGACGTCTGGATCGCGCTGCGCGATGCCGATCGTGTCGTGGTGTTGTCCACGACCGGCGCCCTGCTGGCCAACGTAACGACTGGCTTCGGCAGTGCCCCGCAAGCGGTTGCGATCAGCCGCGACGGCGGACGTGCCTTCGTCAGTCTCTACGGTCGCGGCGAGAGTGATCCGGGCAATGGCCAACTGCTGCGCTTCGACACTGCCACGCGCAGCGAGACCGGTCGCCGAGAGCTGGGACCGAGCGCACGTGCGATCGCCATCAGCGGCGATGGCACTCGGGTGTTCGTCGCTCGCTTCGTGTCGACCGAACATTACGGTGAGGTCTGGGAGGTGAACGGCAATACCATGGCCCTGGTACGTACACTGCCGCTTTGGCGCGATCGTGGCCTGGGTGGTATGGACAGCGGCGGCTCCGATGGCCCAGGTGTACCGAACTACGTGTCCAGTCTGGTGCTCAGTCCGCAACAGGACTGGCTGTGGTACACGGCGATCAAGGCCGACACCAATCGCGGCGACTTCTTTCGTCAGAATGGCCCCTACAACCTGCCGATGATGCCGGATTCGACGGTACGCTCGGTGCTGGGTCGCTTCGATCTGATGCACAGCTCGGGCCAGCCGCGCGAACCGGGTCGGGAGGGAACCGGCAACGCGCGTGCACGGGTCGATATCGACAACACCGATTCACCTTCGGCGCTGGTGTTCTCACCGCGCGGCGACTATGTCTTCGTCGCCTTGCAGGGCAATGACAACGTCGCCGTGTTCGACGACCTGGCAATCCGTCAAGGCGGCGGGCGTTCGTCGGTGTGGCGGATGCGGTCGGGCGCGGCGCCGCAGGCAACGCTGTGGGACCCGGCAAGCGATACGTTGTGGGTACGCAATCTGATCGACCGCAGTGTTTCGGCCTACGCGCTTGCCGACTTTCTGGCGGTCGGCGATCGCAGCGCAAAACCCAATCACATTCCGACCAGCAGCCACGAGCTGCTTCCTGCCGACGTGCTGGCAGGCAAGCGCATCTTTTACTTCGCCGGCAACGCGCCGGACGGCCAGAACGAGATGAGTCTTGAAGGCTATATCTCGTGTGCAAGCTGTCACGTCGATGGTGGTCACGACGGTCGAACCTGGGATTTCACCCAGCGCGGAGAGGGCTTTCGCAACAGCACGGATCTGCGTGGTCGTGCCGGCATGGTCCAGGGCAACGTGCACTGGAGCGCGAACTTCGACGAGATCCAGGATTTTGTGCTCGATATTGTCGGTGAGTTCGGTGGTCGCGGCTTCCTGCCGCCGGGGCAGGTGCCGAACCCGCCCCTGGGAGCAGCCAATGCTGGCCGGGCCATCGAACTCGACCAGTTGGCCGACTATGTGACCTCGCTCGACCTGTCAACGCTGCCGCGCAGCCCCTACCGTCTGGCCGACGGGCGTCGATCGCAGCAGGCCCTGGCCGGCGCCGAGGTGTTCGTGTCCTCCGGCTGTGTTCTCTGCCATGTTCCGGAACGCGGCTTCACCGACAGCACGCTCGGTACCGCGACCCTGCACGATGTCGGTACCTTGCGCACCAGCTCCGGTTCGCGACTGGGTGGACCATTGACCGGCATCGATACACCGACCTTGCTGGGTCTGTGGGATACCGCGCCGTATTTCCACGATGGTTCGGCGCCGACCCTGGAGGACGTCGTTGTTGTCGCCGGTGGCCGCATGTACGAAGCCGAGTCGGCCACACTGGCGGCCGGTGCCCAGCTTCCCGGCTTTCCCGAATTCAATGAAGACAGCAGCTTTCACGGCCATATGGTCACCCTGGCATCAAATGGTGCACACGTGATCTTCGAGGGCGTGGATGGAGGCGCCGGCGGCACCGGGGCGATCGAGCTGCGCTATCTTCCACGCTCGACCAGTGTCGTGCGGCTGACCGTGAACGGCAGCCACGTGCAGGAGCGCAGCGTACCGCAGCAGCAAACGCACTTCGAGTGGCGTCGAATTCGGTTCGAGGACGTGCCGTTGAACCCGGGCAGCAGCAACCAGGTCGAGGTGCGCCGGGTCAGCGCCCAGAGCACTTCGCAGCATCCGGGTCTGGACAACATCACGGTCAGCACGGCGGGCGAACTGAGCCGAGCGGCTGCGCATCGTTCAGCATCGACATTGGCGCCGGCAAGCCTTGAAGCCTTGCTGGCGTATCTGCGCAGCCTGGATGGTCGGGACGATCTGGGCAACCTGTCGGTCAACGATCTGCTCTTCGCCGATGGCTTTGAGTGACCTTGATTCCCCGATGCTGCCGACGCGTGCGGCGGCATTGCATACCCACCTATCGAAACCAATACCGGAATGACTACTATGGAAGCCTCCTTGCAATCGCCGCTTCGCAGATCGGATCGAATAGCTGGCGCGCGCCTGCTCGCGATACTGCTGCTGGGCATGAGCTTCGCCGGTTTCGCGCAGCCGATCCCCGAATTCGCCACCGGCGGCCAGCGGATCAATGTCGCACGCGGTGCCGTGCCGGTGAGCGGCCTGGTCGCTTCGGGCGCGAGCGGAGCCAGTGTGTTCGGCATCGCTTCCGGCGCACTTCCACCCGGCATCAGCCTGCAAACCGATGGCCGAATCACGGGCACATCCACGGTTAGCGGCGAGTACCGCTTCCGCGTTCGCGCGACCGATTCCGCCGGCGACAGCGACGAGGCGGAGCTCGTGATCGTGGTGAACCCGCAGGCGCTGCAGGGCGCGGTTCAGGGGCGCATGTTCACCTCGCCCAGCACGGGCCTGTCGGTGCCATTCACGCTGTATCTGCCGGCGGGCTATGCGAATGGCACGGTACGCTATCCGGTCGTCTATCATCTGCACGGACTCAATGGCGCGCACAACGGCGGCCAGGCGAACACGGTGCCGCGCAGCTTCGAGGCCGCGCGGGCGCACGGGCTGATCCGCGACGCCATCATCGTCTTTCCAGACGGCTTTGGCGACTCGTTCTGGGCCGACAGCGTCGACGGTAGCAAGCCGGCGGAAACACATCTGGCGCAGGACCTGGTCGAGCATATCGACAGCACGTACCGCACCCTTGAGAGCGGACGATTTCGCGTGGCCAGCGGCTATTCGATGGGCGGCTTCGGGGCAGCCAAGCTGGCCACCAAGTTCCCCGATCTCTTCGCCACCGGTGTGATCTATGACGGCGCGATGCTGACCTGGACCCGGATGCAGAACGCCCATCCGCTGCAGGCGACCGAGATCTTTGGCGATTCGGAGGAAATCTTCGACGCGTACTCGCCGTGGTTCTGGCTGGACCAGAATGCGGATGCGCTGTTCGGCCCGGTCCGTCTGCGTGACGCGGTGGGTGCCCTGCGGAATTACAACGCTGCCTGGCGCGATGCGGTGCTGGCCGCGAATGTGGCGATCGATTTTGTCGAGACCGGCCTGCCGCATCAGGTTCGTCCGCTGCTTGATGCCCAGGGTGCAAACATGTGGATCTTTATTGAATCGCGTTGGGCGTCCGCAGCGCCGATCTTTGCGGACGACTTCGAATCGGTGGCGTTGAGCGCGCCTCCACGATGATGGATGCAGCAGGACTGACGGCCGCAGCAGGAGGTTAATGAATAATGTGAGCTGGATCATGGTCCCGGATTGGTCGTCGTGTAGGTGACACGCACGGCATGCAGCAGTGTGCGATCGACTTCCACGCCGGTCAGCCCGGTGTCCCATTGCGCGACGAGATAGTAGGAATGATTCTGGTTGTCGATCGTTGCCTGCGCGATCGAGGTTGTGGCAGGAGACTGGATCGCGGAGGATGCGCCGTTGGTGATCACGCTGGCCATGGTCGTTGTCGTGCCGGTCGCGAGCACTCGGCGCATGAGACTCACGCGTAGATTGGTTGTCGACGAGTCATCCTTCGCATGCGCACGCAGCTCGGTGACGACGGCGGCATGCGGCAGTGCCGCCGCTGCGCTGATCCAGACGTCATTGCGACTGTCAGCTGCGCGCCGGTTCAATCGCAACGGATCTTGAGTGCCGATCGTCTGTCCTTCGATCCAGGCTGAGCTGTCTAGTGAGAAACCGCGACCATCGATACTGAGCCAGCGTGTTCGTGGCGGCGTCTGGATTTCCCCCTGCACGAACAGGCCGTCTGCAGGTGGCGATGCATTGACCCCGATCGCGACGCCACCGTTGGCATTCACCCGCAGCTTGGTCGCACCGTCGACCTGAATACGCAATGCTGACTGGCCGGGAGCAGCGACGATATGCAGCTTGTCGGATGGATTGGCAACCCCGATGCCGGTGCTGCCCTGCAGGTAGTTTCGACCGCCGAGGAAGTAGCCGGCATAACCATCCGCACTTTGCGTGATCGCGGTGATCCCGCGGACATCGCCGGAGGATGCCTCCGCGAATGCCGTGATGGCGCTTCCGGCGGCGCCAGTCAGACGCGAATAGATCGAAGTCCCTCCTTGTGCCGAGCTGTTCAAGGCGTACAGTGCCGCCGCATTGACGCCCTCGACCCAGGCCGCATAGCCAGCTTCGGACGTGCCTCGGACGCGCAGCGCGAGATCGTTGTCGGGGGCGCTTTCGACATGCAGGGCAGCGGACGAAATCGTCGTGTTGATCCCGACCTTGCCTGCGTAGTTCAGGGAGCCGGCCGCCAACACCCAAGGGGCGAGCGCGTTCTGTGCGGTGGCCGCCATGACCGATGTGTTCGCTTGGGTGGCGGTGTTCGCGAACGTCGCGGTGACGGCCGTGTCCGCGAGCCCGGCGCTGTTTGCATGCTGGGCAAACTCCGAGTACGGCACAGCACCAAGTTGCTGTCGCCCGAGCGAAACGAAATTTGGCGGTTGCGCTCGGCTGACCTCCACTTCCATGTAGGAAATCTGATTCGCACCGGCCAGCGATGGAAACACGAAGGTGGAAAATCGGCCGCCATTGACCGGCACTGCGAGAACCGTCGATACACCCAGCTGGCTTCCCGACGTCGGCGAATCCCAGAAGCGAAAACGGAAATCGACCGGTCCATCCACCGGCACTTCGTCCTCCAGCAGCTCGCCCTGGTAGCTCATGTAGTCGGTGGGCAGGGCGCCTCGAAGCTGGGTGATCTCGTCATGGTGTATGACAATCCCGTCGTCGGCATATCCGCAAACAGGGCCAAGCGTCAGCAGCACGCACAGCAGTACGCGAGTCATTTCCGTTCTCCTCGGTTGCATGGTCGGGTCGGCGCTCATTCGAACCCGTTGGAGAAGATCCAGTCGCCTGCCGGCGTCGGGGTCAGCCAGTAACCGGTGCGCAACTTGAATCCGCCGCCTTGAAGCGTTGCTGCGACGTCCGTGTCAGGTTGCCCGATGGTCGCCGAAAGTTTCCATCCATCCGCTTCCAGCACGGCTGCGCCGGCGTCGATGCTCGACCAGGGGATTGTGTAGCTGCCGCCTTCTGGCGTGGCTGGCGTGGCTGGCGTGACGGCGTGCGACGCCGTGGCAATCGCCACAACCAGCGACAAGAAATGAGTCGCCGACGGCATGGCCATGGTCAAGGCTCGAAATCATCGGCGAACATCAGGTCGGGCACATCCTCGATGGTGACCACCGTGCCGCCGACCAGACCGAGCGCCGCGCCTCCGGTCGGGTTGCGCAAGCGCACATTGAAGTTTTCGAATGGTTCGGTCAGCAGGTCGTAGAGGATGCTGATCGGGATGCTGCGCTCGCTGCTGTCGCCGGCCGGCCAGCTCAGCGTGGTTGAGATCGGCACGTAGTCGAGACCGGCACTGGCGCTTCCGTCCTCACTGCTGACCTCAACGCTGACTGCGGTATCGCTGCCGCCGACGCGTTGTACGACCAGACTGACCTGCGCGCCGTTCTCGCGGGTCGGGTAACGCGTCGATGCGAACTGCAGCACGCCCGGACGCGGCCCGCCCTGTACTTCGATGCATGGCCCGAACTCGGAGGTATTGCCCAGCGGATCAGTCGCGGTGGCGGTGACGTAGCGACCTGCGGCGAGCGCGGGAATATTCACGCTGATCGAGGCGTCGCCGCCGCCATGCGTTGTTGCGTCAACCGAGCCAAGATAGTGCTGCGCATGGCCGCGGCCGTTGGCCGGGCAGAAGGTCGCTTCGAACAGTTCGACCCGATAGTCCGTATTCGGCGTCGAGGACAAGGTGCCAACGATCAGCGTCTGGGCGCCTGCAGTGGTCGCCGATGCAAGTTCGGGATGGTTCTGCAAGCCATTGGCGCCGGTATCGGCATCGAGCAGGTCATTGCTGTTGGGTCCTTCAACCGGCGAAATGTCGATGCCGATAGTGCCGCCGAACAGCCGATTTCCGGACAGCGCCACGCGCTGAATGTTTGCCAGAATGTAGGTATTGGTCGCGCGAGCATGGCCGACGATGTTGCCGGCTGTCGGGTCATTCGGATTGCCGACGCGAACGTCGATCGACGCGCTGTTGCGCAAATCGAGGCCGGACTGCACACCAAATGGAATGAAGCCCGTGGTGATGCCGTCGCCGCTCGGATCGACACCGAAGCGGTTGCGCTCGATGATCGTTTCGACGGTGCCGGCATCGGCAATCAGCCCCTGCCCTTGGCTGACGAACGGCCCGATCTGATCGACGCCGGCTCCCGATGCGACGACCACATTGGCTCTGATCGTCGTGCGCAGGGCGTTGACCAGACTGATGCCGCGACCGTTGGCCACGACAGCACCAGCAGATCCATCCAGTCCGATCCAGTTGTTCTCGATCAGCGCGTCCTCGATCTTGGCGCCCTCGCTGGTCGCGCTGATGCCATTGAAGTTGCCGCCAACCAGGTTGCGGTCGGCGGGTTGCGGACCGCCGATGCGAATGCGACGACCATTGTTCGCATTCGTGCGATATGCAGCGATCGCGCCCCGATTGCTGGTTGCGGCAAACCCGACCGTATTCGGCGTGCGCCCGTCGGCACGCATTCCGACGACGTTGCCAGCGACGACCGAGTCGTCACCTTCAGCGCGGATGCTGACGTTGCGCACGTTGTAGATCGACAGGCCACGCACGCTGCTGCCCGCACCTGCGGTGGCCAGTTGCAGACCGAAGCTGGCGGTATTCAATGCGTTGCAGTCGATTTCGATGCCGATGACAGCGTTCCAGCCGGTCGGCAACGTGTTGGCGCTGGCCCCAGGCTGACTGTAGCCATCGATCAGGACCGGGCTGGTCACCGCCGGCAGCGGTGAGGCGACCGCGATCCGGTGCGGCAGGTTGCCGGGAATTGCAAACACGATGATGTCGCTGCCAGCCAGTGCATTGGCGTCGAGGATGGCCTGGCGCAGTGATCCGGGACCTTCGTCGTTGGTGTTGGTCACCGTAAACGTTGCCGCCAAGGTCGGTGCGGCGATTGCCAGCGCGGCGATTGCCCAACCGGCCGTACGCAGCCGCCGGAGCGTTCTCCGATTGGCGCAGGGGCAGCGGAATTCGATCAATGGATGGCATGCAGGCATCGTGTTCTCGAGCGTCTTAAGTGGCCTCCAGCCTGTCTGGCAGGCGGCCCGGTTGCTTGACGAATGCCTGAACTTGCTTGAAGAAGATGCTGCACCGCCTGGGATTTCGGCACATCAGGCCGGCATCAGGTTTCTTCACGCACTCGTCAAGGTCCGCGACGAGCGGCGTGCCAGGATCGACCCACGACCAGAGCAGGATTGGAACGCCGATGCCACCAGCACGTCCCGATGCCGCCGCAACTGCGCAGGGCTCTACTAGCGCCGGGCGTGCAGTGTAGGCTAGGAGCCGACGCGGCGGCTTTGCCTGCCGCCCCGGTACCTGCCTACACCCACGCCGATGCAGCCGACCGCACCTTCGCTCGCAACGACAGCCGAACCGATCATGCTCGCCGTGATGCGCCTGAGCCCCGGCGAACTGCGCCTGTACGGAGCCGATGGCAGCACGATCGCGCTTGAGCGCAAGGCTTTCGACCTGCTCGCCCATCTGGTCGTCGAGCGCCATCGTGTGGTAGGAAAGGAAGAATTGCTGCAAGCGGTATGGGGGCGCAGCATCGCCTCGGATTCGGTCATCGCCCAGGCTGTGTCGAAAGCCCGCAAGGCACTTGTCCACGGCGGCGGCGAGGCCGACTGGATCGACGTCGCGCGCGGCGTGGGTTATCGCTACATCGGCCCGGCCGAGGTGGTGATTCCAACTGCGCCGGTCGCATCCAGTCTGCCCCAGCCGTCACCAGCGCGTCCTTCATTGCACCGTCGCTGGCTGATCGCTGCCGTGATCCTGGTTGCGATCAGCGCAGGTCTGGCGACCTGGTGGCAGCAGCGAGTGGCGCAGCGTGACCCGCTTCGGATCGCAGTGATGCCGTGGCGCAACGACACCGGCGACAACGACCTGGAGTGGACCCGGTTCGGTCTGCAAGGTCTCATCGTCGAAGCGCTGGCGAGTGACCGTCGCGTGGTTCCCATTGCCCAGACCGATGTCCGCGTGTTGCTGGCTGCGCGCCCGGACCTCGCCGATGCAGACGCGCAGGCTGAGTATCTGAGCGCAGCAACAGGCGCCGATCACGTGCTGGCCGGTCGTCTGAGCCGCGATGGAGATGGCTTGCACGTCGAGCTGGTGGTGCTCGGCAGTAACGCGAACCAATCTGCGCGCCTGATCGGCACCGATGCCGCAACCACGGCACTCGCGGCAAGCACCGGGCTGACCCGTCCGATGCTGCCTGGTTTTGATCCAATGCGCGCCAAACCCTTGTCCGACGACGCCTTCGCCAATGAAGCCTATGCACGCGGCGTCGACGCGCGTCTGCGCGGCGATGCGCAATCCGCGGCACGTCATCTGCAGGCAGCCATCGCCGCAGATCCGGCGATGCTGGCCGCGCGCTACCAGCTATCGATCGCATTCCAGCTGATGCGCAGGAATGACGAGTGGCGCAGCACGCTCGATGATCTGCTGGCGCTTTCGCGCGCGCGCGACGACCGCACCCACGAAGCCATGGCATTGTCCGGCCAGGGGTTGCTTGCCTGGCGCGAGGGACGGCTCGACGATGCCGAAGCTTTGCTGCATGCCGCGGGCGAGCATTTCGACGAAAGCAATGATGTCCTGCGCCGTGCAGGTGTCGAAGGCAACCTTGGCAGCCTGGCCGCGATGCGCGCCGAATTCGATACAGCGGAAACCGCGATGCGACGCGCACTGGCGGCTTATGAACAGGCAGGACAACAGGTCAGCGTCGCCCGCGTCTGCAAGAATCTCGGCATCCTCAATCTCGATCGTGGCCGCCACGACGAAGCTGCTCGATGGATCGAGCGAAGCCTCGCGATCCGTCAATCGCTGCGACTCGAACGGGATCTCGCGGAAAGCCTGACCGCGATGGCGAGCATCGATCTCGCTCGCGAACAACCCGCTGCCGCACAGGCCAGTTATGAGCGCGCGGCAACAATCTTTGCCCGATTCAATGATCCGCTGCTCGAATCCGACAGCCTGGCACGGATGGTCAATGCACTGGTCGCCCAGGGTCGACTGCAGGCCGCTGCCGACGCCGCCGCACGCAGTCTTGCCAGCGCGCGCCTTGCCGACAATGCAGCGGCGCTGGGTCTGGCGCATCAAAAGCTCGCGTGGGTCGCCAGACTGCGCGACGACACGAGTGGTTCACGAGCGCATCTCGAGCAGGCGCAAGCGCACTATCGTCGAATCGATCAGAAACAGGGCCTGATCCGCGTCGCGCTCGAGCGAGCCGAACTTGATTCGGCGGGAAATCACAGTCCCGAGACCTTGACCATGATCGACACCGCGCTTGCCGGGGCGCGCGAGCACGGCTTTCGCGTGCTCGTAGCCGAGGCGTTGCTTCTGCGTGCCCGAACCAGCGATTCAACTCGCGCAAGAATCGATCTTGCCGAAGCACTCGAGATCGGACATGCGATCGGTGAAGGAGATCTGATCACGCAGATCTCGTGTGCAATGGTTCGAATCGGATTGGGCGATGACGACTTGCCGAACGCGCCGGTTGACCGTTGCATCCAGGCCGCAACGCGCAGTGCCGAAGCGGCGGCAGCGCTCGCCGATCGTGCCGAGAGCACAGGCGATTTTTCGGCGGCTGCGCGCTGGCTGCGACAGCACAAGTCACTCGCCGGCGAAGCATGGAACAGTGACGACGAATCGCGACTCGCACGACTGGATCTGCTGCCGAGCCCGCGCTGATCCGCAGTCCGTCCATCGGCACACCATCCGGCGCCGACTGGGCAACCTTTCGGTCAACGATCTAACCTTCCCCGATGGCTTCGAGTGAGTGATGTTGCCGACAGGCCAAGCCCGGCGAGCAGGCGCAGATAGCGGTCATCGCTGGCCAGCGCGTCGAAGCTGGAGCTGCGTCGAAGCAACAGAAAGTATTCGCCGCGCATCTGCACGATCTGCTCGATCGCCCCCATGGCGTCGTCGATCCGGCCGTTGGCGGCAAGCGCCTCGGCCAGCAGAGCGATCTCCACCGTCTGGCCCGAGCTGGTCAGGGCTTGCAGGCGGTCGAGTTCCCAGGCCCAGAACGCCGACATGCCCGCTGCTTGCACCTGCTCGCGCATCGTCGCGATTGCCGTTTCTGCCACGCCGTCGGCGCGCAGCAATTCGATCCGGGCGGCCAGGGCCTGATCGGGCTGGCCGATCTGCAGCAGGGCATCGGAACGATAGCGATGCAGCCAGGTGAATCTGGGGTGCAGGTCCAGGGCGGTGTCGAAGCGCTCCAGCGCGTCATCGAGCTTGCCGGCACCAAACTCGATCAGGCCGGCGACGGCATACATCAGCGGCGACCCGGGTTCCAGTTCGATCGCATGTGCAATTGCCGCCCGGGCCTGCTCATGTTCTCCCAGAATGGAAAGGCATTCGGCATACCATTGGTAGGCGGTGGCGTCACTGGCATTGATCGCAAGGGCCTGTTCGAACGACGCTCGTGCACCCTGGAAATCCCAATGCGCGTTCAGGCGCACCGAACCCAGCGAGGTATGCACCTCGGGCAGGTTCGGCGCCAGCGTCAAGGCCCGCTGCGCAGCGCTCGAGGCCTGTTCGAATCCGGATTGGCGCGACAGGACTCGATAATTCACCAGAGCGAGGTAGGTATCGGCCAAGGCTGCATGGGCCAGTGCAAACGTCGGATCCTTGTCGATCGCCGACCGCAGCAGGTCGTGCGCCCGCAGCAGGTCGTCGCGATCGCGCTCACGCCACAACTGCCGGGCACGCAGGTAGGCGAAGTAGGCCTCGGCATCGGTGCTGCCGCGTGCCGCCAATGCCACGCGCAGTTCCTGATCGGGCGGCAGACCGATGCCGGCGCCGATCTGCGCAGCCAGGATCGACAGGGCTGAAAACGCCTCGCGGGCGGGGAACTCGATCTGACGCGCCCAGATCACCTCACGATCCGCCGTGCGTGTGACATGGGCATTGATCCGAACCTGGTCATTCTCCGACCAGACCGATCCGGCGACTACGGCATCGACGACCGGAGCCGTTGGCGATCCTGTCGATCGTATCGGTGCCGCGCCCATGCCCGAGGGGCCGAACACCCGGACTCGATCTGTTTGCGCGAGCGCGACCGTGATCTGCTCGCTGAAGCCTCGACCGAAGTGGTCGTGTCGCGGGTCGCCGACGTACTCGAACTCGATCACCCCCACGGAGCGGATGGACTGGCTTGCCGGCCCGGTCTGGAGATCGTCGCCGGGAAAAAGCGTGGCCAGCAGGTAGCTGACGCCAGCGAGCACCAGCAGTGCCGCCAGCACCCCTGGCACTCGACGTCGGGCGATCGGTCTGGGCGGGTTGGGCTGCCTGTCATCGGCGGGTCGGGCTGTCGCTGCTTCTTGCCTGACGTTGCCGACCTGGATCAGCAGCCGATAGCCACGCCGGGAGATGGTCTGGATGTAGCGGGGCTGCTGCGCGTCGTCATCCAACGCCCGGCGCAGTTCGGAGATCGTCTTCGTGACCACGCCATCGACCACGGAACGCGTTCCCCAGACCGCGTCGAGAATCTGCTCGCGCGAACAGGTCGTGCCGGCATGGCGAGCCAGAAACACCAGCGTATCCATCGCGCGGGGCTCCAGCGCGCGTTCGGTCGTGCCATTCCGGATCCGGTTCAACCCGGGCAATACCCGCCAGGCACCGATGTCCAGGCCATGCGCTTCTTCTTGCGGGCATCCGGCGTGGTCCGGCGAGTTTGCGGTTGCGGCTTGATCCATTTCAGGCATCCGGTTGCCTCTGGGCTGACAGCGCTGACACCACGATACGGTAAGGCAGGCGGGACACCAACATGCAGGGGCAGGAAACCGGCAGGTTCGGCACCGCGATCGTAAGGATTCGGGAAGGCGAGGCTGGAGCGGTGCGCATCATTCTTCGATTGTCCGGCAGTGGCCCCAAAGGGGTTGTCGGTCGGACATCAATGCCGGCGCTGCCGGTCCCCATTCTGAAGGAATGTGCCAATGAACCTCTTGTCCACTCGAAAATCCCCGTTCATCACCGGTTTGCTACTGGCCGCCGGCCTGACGTTTGCCGCCGGCCCGGCACTGGCATACAACTCGGTCTGCGTCTACCTGAAGGTCGGTGCTGGCTATGTGTCGAAGTTCAAGATCGAATATCCCGACGGCACCGACAGCGGCTGGTCGAACCCGATCGCAATCGGTCAGCACGCGTGTCTTGATCTGCCCGCCGACAAGGTACCGGTGGGCGCGAAGTTCAGCGTTCACGAGCATGCCGAAGCCGGCAATACGGTGACCTGCAAGCCGAAAGATGTGGTTCAGAACGATTCGCCGAACCCATTGACGTACTTCGCCAGCGGCACGACGCTGAACCACCATTGCGAGACCTTGCGCTGATCTGCGGGATCATCGAATTGGTGCGTGCTACATCGGCGGCTTCCGATCCGGAGGCCGTCGCTCATTGACATGCAGGCTGGAACAGCTGTTTGAGCAAGGGGCTTTGGTTCAGTTGCTGATAGAAGTGGGCTGGCACCATTTCGGACGGTCTTGCACTGGAGCCGGCAACGCCCCGCTCCATTGAGCTGAGCGGCTCGCAAAGGAAAAAATGCCCTTGCGAGCAGCCAAGGCAGCGATCACAACGTCAACGCGAAATGCCGCATGATCGTGATGTGATGCGGTTCCTTGACTTTATTTACCATGAACTCGTATCTTCGGTCTCCGCCGGCCGAGTGCGGTTGGCGGTTCTCGCTCTGTCATGACGATGGTGCCGCGTGGAACTCCCGAACACACTTCCGTGCCGCGGTAGCCATTCTCTCGACAGCTTCCATCGGAAACTACTTCGTCTTGGGAGTAACCAATGATCTCGCTTACCTCGTCAATGCCGTTGCAACGTACGGCTTTCAGCTTGGGTCTGGCCGCCGCAATGGTCATCTTCACCGGCTCGTCTGCGGTCGTTCATGCCGCTGGGTCCGGAGCGGAGATCGATCCGGCAATGCACTACGCCTTGCAGCAGGATCTGGGTCTGGGTGCCAACCAAATCGATCAGCGTCTGGCTTACGAACGCGAAGCGGGCGAAACAGAGGCCGGGTTGCGCGCACTGCTCGGTGACCGCGTTGCCGGTGCATGGCTGGCCGACGACGAGCGCTCGGGCGTACAGCTTGTGGTAGCAGTCACCGACGAAGACGCAGCCGAGATCGTTCGCGCGGCCGGAGCGATGCCGCGCATCGCCAAGCATTCCAATGACCGCCTGGAGGCCATCCGCACCCATATCGAGCAAGTTGCGGCGCGGCATGCCGGCGCCCAATCACCGTTCGTTTCCTATATCGATCTCGAGAACAATCAGGTCGTGATCGAAGTTGGCACGTCGGATGTGGCGGCTGTGCGCGGCACCGTGTCTCGCAGTGGAGTCGATGCATCGGCGGTCCGGGTGGCGGCGTACGAGCATCCGCCGGAGCTGTTCAACAACGTGCGCGGGGGTGACATTTATTTCAACCAGACGCGCGGCTGGTCATGCTCGATCGGATTCTCGGTCAGGCAAGGCAGTCAGAATGGTTTCGCCACCGCCGGTCATTGCGGCTCCGTCAACGATCAGGTATCTGGGTTCAACAACGTCTACATGGGATCATTCGCCGCCTCGACGTATCCGGGGGCCGATCACGCCTGGGTTCGCATCACCAACAATATTTGGGCCCTGCAACCCTGGGTCAACAACTACAGCGGCAGCAACGTGCAGGTGGTCGGTGAGCAGGAAGCATCGCTCGGTGCCAGCATCTGTCGTTCCGGCGCCACCACCGGCTATCGCTGCGGCACGATCGGAGCGAAAGGGGTGAGCGTCAACTATGGTCAGGGCATCGTTTCGGGTCTGTGGCGAATCAGCGCTTGCGCCGGGCGCGGCGATTCCGGCGGCTCGGTGATCACGCCGGCCGGTCATGCCCAGGGCGTCACTTCGGGCGGACAGCTTCCGGGCGGCAGCAACAACAACTGCGGTGTGAATCCACCCGTGACCTATATTCAGCCATGGCTGCCAATCCGGAACGCGTACAATCTGACCTTGTTTACCGGCAGTGCAGGCGGTTCGCCGCCGACCATCACCATGTTCCTCTGTCCGGACCACGGCAATAGCGGGTCGAATACTTATGCCTGCCGCGTCTCCTACAACTCGGCGACGCCGGCCCAGGTGCAATGGTCGAGCTCGGGCGGCGGTGTGACGTCCGGCGACTGGCATTTCGGTCAATGCAGTCAATGGCAACAGGTCTTTGCCCAGGTCACCGTCAGCAACAGTTTCGGGTCCGACACGCGTTCAGCGTCGTTCCCGTGTCCGGATTGGATCATCCCGTAGGAGGTTTGACGAGCAGCTTGTCGGACATGAACGCTCGCCGCGAGGCAAGGCCGGATCGAGGACGATGGCGGCCCGGTCTGGGAAATAGTAGAGCGAATATCGACCGATCCTGAGCGTTGCTGCAGCAGATCAATCTCAGGTCCGACAGGCTGCGCGAATCGTCCGCTCCCCGGCGGAACGCCGAGATGGCGTTCCGCCGTACGGGGAAAAACAGGTTGAACACCGTTGGCGGCGGTCGGCCCGGCGAAAACGTTCCGGCAACTGCCTACCGAGACAGCTCCACGACCGGCGCGAAACCGCCATAGATCAGGCGCTTGCCATCGAATGGCATCGGGTTGTTCTCGGATGAAAGTCGCGGATCCTTCATCGCAGCGGCCATGCCGGCGTCGCGTGTGGCCTTGTCTGGCCATTCGATCCAGGAAAACACCACGGTCTCATCATCCGTCGCCTGTACTGCTCGGCGGAAGTCGGTCTGCGTGCCGTTGGGTACGTCATCGCCCCAGCACTCCAGAACGCGGGTTGCGCCGTGATCGAGAAACACTGAATCGCCGGCCTCGGCGTGGTCGATGAATTTCTGCTTGTTGGCGGTCGGTACTGCGAGGACGAAACCGTCGATATAGGGCATGGGGAACCTCCGGTGGCGGATGGGACGGCGTCCATGTGGGCGCCGTTGCCAAGAAGTCGATTGGCCACGACCGAATTCGACAGGGGACGGATATCGCACAGCGAGTGAACCCAGGCTGAGGCGTTTGCGATGACGTGAGCGACTTCCGTACTCGCTGCCCCGTGTTATTCGAGCGCAGGGTGTCCAGATCTGCCCGCGCCATGTCTTGACCGCGGATGACATGGCTTGGCATCAACACTCCTCCCTGGGTCAGGACCGCAAAGCCGATGCTGGGAACCAGCAACAGAACGAGGGGCGCGCCGAGCAGGGTCGGCAACTTCCATCCCGGCCGGTACGAAGGATCTTCCTCCTGGCGCAGCCGCTGGTAGACGAATGTGCCATGCGCTGCCTTGGCAAAAAAATACAAAAACAAAGCAGAGATGAAGAAACCCTTGATTGCCTTGGTCTCCAGAAACAGGATCAACTTGCCGATGACGAAGTACACGACCATCAGCACTGCTGCAGTCCGTGAACGGCAGTAGATACCGAACCCGAGCGCGGCAACCACGACAACCTCGATGTACAGCCAGCCCCCCGGCGAAGTAGTCCAAGCGCGCCGACTGGGTATTTGACGCGATCACCGCAATCAGCAGCGTAGTAGCGGCGCAAATGCCAGCGGCGACGGTACCGCCGCGGATCGCCTTTAGTGCGTCCTCCGTGTCCATCAACCCCTCCTCCAGGGAACAATGAAATCCGAACCGATGCCCGCTCACGGTGTGTCGTGCTGGGGTCGAGTCCACGGCGCGAACAGCGCAGGCCATATCCGGGACGCGGCAGCTGCAGGGCCCCGCGATAGTACTAGCGGTCGGCGTTCTCCAAGCCATGATGAAACGGCCATCGGGCGAGGCCACCGGTTCCCACCTCTGGCTGCAGCGCCGGCGTTGACGCTCCGTTGCGTTCTACTGATTCGGGAATTCGACGACAGGGTACCAAGACAGGGTTCGGCCCTGACGAAGGTCCGACCAGAGTAGGGAAACACACTTGGCGGGCAGAAATGCTGAAAACGCATGACAGGTTCATTGCCGATCCTGCGTAGCGGAGTCTCTGTTGCCAACGCTTTTCTCTACCCGACGGCGGCGGTAACCGGTTCCGGCAGCGGCGAATGCATCGCCGGTCGGGACTGTCCTCCCTACAATCAATTGAGGTTCAGATGAAAGTTCATAGCATTTACCGCAGGTCGCGTTTGAGCCTGCTGAGCGTCTGCGTCGCTCTCGGCTTTTCCGTGAGCGCTGGCGCCAACGACGTAGCACCGCCGGTGATCGATCAAGGCGCCGGCTGGCAGCTGGTACTGATTCAGCCGGACGCCGATGACCAGGGCTTGGGGGTATTGTCTGGCGAACCGGTGCCGATGGTCATGATCGATTCGGCCCAAGGACTGGCCGAGTCGCCGCTGCCGGAATCGATCAAGCAGGAGCTGGTGGGCGATTTCACCGGCGCCGCTGGCGACATCTCCATTGCCGTGCACTATGACATTGCTGAGGCGATCGCCAACGGCAGCGCCGAATTCGACTATGCCGACGACCTGGTGCCCGATGAAGACGGCGAGCAGGGCGCGGCGTTCCTGGGCTGCAGTACCGACTGGCGTCATCGCAGCCATTCCTACACGCGCAGCTTCCAAGGCATCCATTACAACCGGCAGTTCAACTCCGGCGGTTTCACCGGCAACATCCAGGTCGACGCGCCGTTGACCGGCGGTGGCGAGATCGAGGTCGAGTACGCGTTCAAGAAGACCGCGTTCTGTCTGCCATACACGGTGAAGTTCGTGCATGCCCGTGCCCGGGCGGAACTTCACGTCGACAATACGGTGATCCACGCTCAGGGCAAGGCCCGCTACGAGACCTCCGATCGCACGGAACTGGCGAAGCCGAAATTCAGCCAATCGTTCATGATCGGTCCGATACCGGTCGTGCTCGGCGTCGAATTTCCGCTCGGCGCCGGCTACGCCGTCAGCGCCGATGCGACGGTCGACGTCAAACTGAACAGTCGTGCCCAGGGCTCGATGCATCTGGATGTCCTGTGCACCGCCGATGGCTGTTCGAAGAATCCGAACGGCAACAACTCCAGCACGGTTGCATTCGGCGACCT
Source organism: uncultured Rhodanobacteraceae bacterium (assembly GCA_964522235.1). Taxonomy (GTDB): domain Bacteria; phylum Pseudomonadota; class Gammaproteobacteria; order Xanthomonadales; family UBA2363; genus Pseudofulvimonas. Next base: position 3,862 of record CAZFUH010000005.1, on the reverse strand, counting down.
GCTGGCGCCGGACAATGCGGAGGCAAGCGCGCGTTTTCAGGTCGACTTCAAGCCGTACGCGTACGTCGAGGCGCGCGCCTATCTGTACCATCCAAGTGTCGCCAGCGCCGGCGTCGGGGCCGAGATTTCGGTACCGTCACGCCTGTTCTACCACGTCGGCAGCTGCGGTCCGGACAGCGTCAATGGCGGCTACGTCGATGTCGGCGCCCAGCTCGAGTTCTACTGGAACGCTACTTTGCTCGGGTCCGACCGCTTCAACTGGATCGATACGCCGATCAACGGCATCGGGCCGTTCCGCAAGGTCCACGTCAACCAGTTCCTGCGTGGCGGCCGCGCACACGAGGCGCTGCGTGCCAAACTCTATTTCACCCAGTTCAGCAGCGGCCGTAGTCCGCTGTCGCCGGTAGTCACGGTTCCGGCCTCAGTGACTCAGGGGCATCCCGGCAACTACAGTGTCGTCACACGTCCTTGCGTGCCCTTGGACGAAACGCTGAACTACACGATCAGTTGGGGTGATGGCTCGCCGACCGAGACGTTCACCGGCGCGCCGGCGCAGGCGGTTTCGCGAACGCATACCTATGCCAGCGGTGGCAACCGGACGATCACTGCGACCTTGGTCTCTGATCAGGCCAATCGTACCTTCAACAAGTCGACGACGCATACCGTCAGCGTGATCGCGACGGTGCCTCCGCCTATGCCTGCCGGCATGACCGTTCCGGCGACCGATGCTGACGGCAGCTTCGCGGTGTCATGGAGCGGATCGAGCAACGCCACTTCATACAAATTGTTTCATCGCAAGCAGACCGGCAGCACCTGGGGTTCCTGGTCGCTGATCAAGACCGTGACCGGCACTTCGACCAGTCTCACTGGCCAGCCGTTCGGCAGCAACCAGTACGGCGTACAGGCGTGCAATGTCTATGGTTGCAGCAGCACGCGCACGAGCAGTGTCATGCTGATCGGTGTGGTGCCGGCGGCACCGACGCTGACCGTCACGTCGGCACTGTGCTATGGATTGAACGACGTCAGCTGGACGGCACCCAGTGGCGCCAGCAGCTACCGGCTTTATACCAGCGCAGGCAGCAATCCGAACAACGCCGGACAAGTGTATTCGGGCAGCAACCGGCACTACGCTCTGAACGTCTCGTCGACCACGAACGTCTGGGTCAAGGCCTGCGGCAGCGGCGGTTGCGGCAATTTCTCCGCGATGCGAACCGCGAACAGACTTGCCACCTGCATGTAGCCTGGTTTATCCGCTGTGTTGTACGGCGCGCCTTTCGGGCGCGCCGTCTACTGCGGGCGTGTATCCAGCGTGTGATTGGCAGCCGCCATGTGCTGCTGCCGACGCCCAAGCCACAGACCAAGCACAGCCCAGGCCAGCGCCAGCGGCACCGCGACACTGGCCAGTGCCGCCAGACCCAGGCCGAGCCGAATCAGCAGGCCTTCGACCTGGGCGCCAGCGACATCACCGGCGCGATAGACGAAGGTGTCGATGAAAGCCTTGGATTTGTACTTGTCCTCGCGGCTGACCACGGTATACAGGGTCTCGCGCGCGGGCCGGGTCAGTGCCCGCTGGATCGCCCGGAACGTCGCTTCGAACACGATCAGCGCTGCCAGCGAACCGACGATCGCCAGCCCGATGAATCCCAGGGCGACCGTGATCGGCAGCAACGCAAGCGTGAACGAGACGCCGATCCGCTTCATCAGATGACCGGCGATGATCGCCTGCAGGACCAGGGTCGAGACCTGGGTGATCAGATCGATGCGCGCGAACATCGTCGTGCGCAAATCCAGGTCGTCGCCGAGTTCGGCGACCATCTGCAGGCGAGTGAAGTACAGCAGGGTCGCCATCAGGGTCAGGGTGACGATGTAGCCGGCCATGCCGAGCAGGTAGCGGGAACGGAACACAGCCTTGAAACCGGCCCAGGCGCTGCCGCCGATGATCGTACGCTCGTCGACGTATTCGGGCTCGCTCGGGTCCCGATCGAGTGCCCTTGCTGGGCGAACTGGCTGGCTACGAGCGACCGCCCAGGCCGCGGCCACGGCCAGGATCAGAAATCCGATCGCCACCAACAACAGCGCCGGTGTGCCGAGCGGTTGCGCCAGCACCGAAGCCAGCCACGGCCCGAAGATCGCGCCGAGCGTGCTGCCGACGGCGATCAGGGCAAAGAAGCGTTTGCTCTGCTCCAGTGAGAAGCGGTCGGCCATCAGTGCCCAGAACACCATCGTCACGAACAGATTGAACACGCTGAACCAGACATAGAACACCTGGCCGCTGACGACGCCGACCGATTCCGGCGCCAGCACCAGCAGCAGGTGGAAGCCGAACAGGCTGAGCGCAAAGAACGCGTAGGTTGCGGTGATGAACTGCAGGCGCCGGAAGCGGCTGACCAGCCAGCCGAATGCTGGCGTCGCAAACAAGGTGACCACGGCCGTGGCCATGAACAGCCAGCGCACGGTCTCGATGCCGCGCTGCATACCCAGGGCGTCGCGAGCCGGACGCAGCACCATCAAGGCGGTCAGGATGCAGAAGAAAAACAACGCCGCAAGCAGCACCGGCAGCGTTTCGTCGCGGCGAACGTTGAACAGGCGCTGGAGGTGGCTGGTCACACCGGTCCCGGCGGCACGGGCATGGTCTGCTCCTGGAACTGAAGCACGATCTTACCGACGATGTGGAATCGTTGCGCGGGATGCTGTCACACTTGAGTCTGGTGCCGGAGCTGGAGCAAGGCGATGAAATGGCGGCGCGCGCGTCAAAGCAGCAACGTCGAGGACCGTCGCGGGATGCCCGGTGGCGGCGGCATGAAGCTTGGCCTGGGTGGACTGGTCGTGTTGATGGTGGTCGGTCTGTTCATGGGCCGGGATCTGGGCGAGATGCTTGGTCTGGTCGCCCAGCTGGATCCGGGAGCATCGTCCACCGGCCAGGGTGCGGCACCGGTCGCCGATGAAGCCTCGGAGTTCATCGCCGCGATCCTCGGCGAGACCGAAGACGTCTGGACGGCCTTGCTCGGCCAGCGCAACGCCCGCTACGAGCCGCCGCGACTGGTGCTGTTCAGCGGTCGCGTGGCCTCGGCCTGCGGCAGCGCCGATGCCGCGGTCGGGCCCTTCTACTGTCCCAGCGATCGACAGGTCTATATTGATCTGAGCTTTTTTCGCGAGATGGAACGGCGCCTGGGCGGCGGCGGTGAGTTTGCCGAGGCCTACGTCATTGCCCATGAAGTGGGTCATCACATCCAGATGCTGACCGGTGTCCTGCAGCGGGTCCATGAAGCGCGGCGCCGCGGCGAAAACGTCCAGGGCGACGGCGGCCTGCTGGTACGCCAGGAATTGCAGGCCGACTGTTATGCCGGAGTCTGGGCTCATCATGCCCAGCGCCGTCACGACTGGCTGGAGCCGGGGGAAATCGAGCAGGCTCTGCGCACGGCCAGCGCCATCGGTGACGACACCTTGCAACGGCAGTCCAGCGGCACCGTCGTGCCGGATTCGTTTTCGCACGGCACCGCCGAGCAACGCGTGCGTTGGTTCCGCGTCGGTTTCGATCACGGCGTGCCGGAGCGCTGCGACACCTTCGCGGCACCACGCTTGTGAGTCGGCGGACCCGGCAACGCAAGGTGGAGCTTCCCGTTGGCGACCGATGCACGGCGGGAACACGAAATCGAGCGCGGCACCCGATCGGATGCCGCGCCTCATTCCAGGGGCAATACTCATGAACGCACCAACCCGGGGGCTGCTTTGCGGCCTCGTCCTCGTTTTTTTCGCTGCACCGATCCGGGCCGGCGAGACGGTGTCCGACTGGCGATTGCCACCGGACCATTTCGTGCCGGCCAAGATGCCGATGACCGTGGTTCATCCGCGCAACAGCGAG